>NZ_BAAGPL010000019.1:0-20970 GCF_054784195.1 Kocuria himachalensis | reverse complement strand
GTGGGCGGCTCCGTCGTCGAACGAGAGGAGTCGTGCGTGAGGACATGTGGGAGGAGCCCGGCGGTGGTCGACGAACGGCGTCCGGGCCGATCGGGCGTCGGGTGAACCACTGGTGAACCACGGGTGAACGGGTAGCGTAGCGGTACTAGTCTTCTACGGGCCCGAGAACGGGTGGGGTGTCAAGGGTGCTCGACGAGCACGCGGGCATCCGGATCGCGAGGTGTTGCCATGTCCGGCCGGATTCCGCACGTGGTCCGACGGGTTGGCGTCGTGGTGGGACGCACCTGGGTCTACGTCCTGATCTGGGCGGGGCTCGCGCTGCTCATCGCCGCCGCCGGCATCCGTTTCTTCTGGGGCAGGATCTCCGTGGGTCAGATGCTCCTGAACCTCGTCTCCGTGGAGGTCGACGGCGGGGGCGGAGCCATCGTCTGGGTCGGCGTCCTGGGGATCGGCGTCGTGCCCCTGCTCATCACCGTCGGGATCGCCCTGTGGCAGTCCTCCCGGCGCCGCGAGCGCCGCCGCAACGGCGACGACATGCGTCCTCGTCGCCCGCAGTGGATCATGCGCACCGTCTCCACCGCTCTGGTGGCCGCGGTGGTCGTGGGCGGCACCACGGCCTTCGCCACCACGGTGGGCGTGGGGGACTACCTCAGGGCGACGAACTCCGAGTACGACCTCGGCGACTACTACGTGGAGCCGACCGTCACCGGTGCCGAGCGCAAGCGCAACCTGGTGCTGATCTACCTCGAGTCCGGCGAGGCCACCCTCGCGGACGACCAGCTCTTCGAGAAGGACGCGTTCGTCCCTCTGAAGGAGGTCACCAAGGCCTCGGACGGTTGGCAGAGCGTGGACGGTCTCCAGCAGTACCAGGGTGGAGGCTGGACCATGGCCGGTCTCACCTCGACGCAGTGCGGCGTCCCGCTGAAGGGCGTGGGCTCCGCCGCGGGCAGCGGCGCCTCCGACGAGCTCAGCGGCGACGTCGACACCTACCTGGGAGGAGCCACCTGCCTGGGCGATGTCCTGGACGGGCACGGCTACCACAACGTCTTCCTGGGCGGGGCCAACGCCTCCTTCGCCGCGAAGGACGACTTCCTGGGCAGCCACGGCTACTCCGAGATCAAGGACCTCTCCGACTGGCGGGCCGCCGGCGAACCGGAGAAGAACTTCCGCAGCGACTGGGGTCTGAGCGACGAACGCCTCATGGCCCGCGCCAAGGACGAGATCGACGAGCTGCACGCCGAGGCGGAGAGGACCGGCCAGCCGTTCAATCTCTCCGTGCTGACGCTGGACACCCACGAGCCGGTGCACGTCTACGACTACTGCACCGTGGACACGGAGGAGGAGGTCACCTCCGTGTTCTCCTGCTCCATGACCCAGGTGGCCGGATTCGTGGAGCACATGGAGGAGAAGGGCTACCTCGACGACACCGCCGTGGTGATCATGGGCGACCACCTCAAGCACATGAGCGCCGGCGACGCCTTCCACGAGCAGCTCGACGACCACGACAACCGCACGATCTTCAACCGGATCTGGATCCCGGGCGAGGACGAGAGCAGCACACTGCGTCCCCGCGTGGACCAGCTGAACATGTACCCCACGATCCTGGAGGTCGCCGGCCTGACCCTGGAGGACCGTGAGGCCGGGCTGGGCGTGTCCGCCTTCGCATCGGAGGTCCCGGCTGGTTCGGCGCAGGCGATGGAGCCGGATCCCTACGCGGAGCTGCTGGACTCGCACTCCCCGCGGTTCTACGCGGAGGCCTGGGCCGGTGTGGACGCCGCACGGTAGCGCTGTCCGTTCCCGGTCCGCCGGCCGGGGCGCGCGGCCCGGGTCAGCGGTAGTTGATGAACTGCAGGTCCACCTCGAGGTCCGAGCCCTTGAGCAGGGTGATGACGTCCTGGAGGTCGTCGCGGGACTTGGACGACACCCGGAGCTCGTCGCCCTGGATGGTGGCCTTCACGCCCTTGGGGCCCTCGTCGCGGATGAGCTTGGTGATCTTCTTCGCCTGGTCCTGGGCGATGCCCTCCTTCACGGAGGCCTCGATCCGGTACTCCTTGCCGGAGGCGAAGGGCTCCCCGGCGTCGAGGGACTTGAGGGAGATGCCGCGCTTGACGAGCTTCGACTGGAAGACGTCGAGGACGGCGTTGACGCGCTCCTCCGAGTTCGCCTTCATGAGGATCTTCTCGCCGGAGAAGTCGATCTCCGCCCCGACGCCCTTGAAGTCGTAGCGCTGGGCGATCTCCTTCTGCGCCTGGTTCAGGGCGTTGGACACCTCCTGCTTGTCGACCTTGCTGACGACGTCGAACGAGGAATCGCTGGCCATGCTGCCTCCTGAGCTGGGGCGGTGGACGGGCGGCGTGCGGCCCGTGGGACTGTGAACCAGCTTACCGGGAGGGCCCCGTCACCGTTTCGTGACCTGCGCCCAAGGGTCCGTCCAGGTCCGTCTCCCAGGATGGCGGCATGAGCACATCCGAGGGTCACGACGACGTGACGCCCGGCCCGGGGCGGACCCGGCGCGGGAGCGCCGTGGCGGCCACCGCGCTGGCGGCGGTCCTGCTGATGGGCATCGGGCTGGGCCCGGCGGCCGCGACCACCGGCGGCACGGTGCCGCCGCCCCGTCCGGGCACGGGCGCTTCGGCCACCGAGCGGATCGACCCCGAGGTGGCGCAACGGTTGATCGGTGTCGCCGAGGACCTCGCGGAGGCCGTGACGCACGGCGAGATCACCGCCGAGCAGGCGGAGAAGTTTCTCCAGCAGGTGTGCGAGCGGCTCGCCGCCTGAGCCGTTCCCGGCAATTTCGCATCGCGACGGATGTTCTGTACTGTTGAACTGCTCCCGCACGCGGGGGCGGCCACCACCGGGCCGGAAGGGCCGGCGGCAGCACCCCGGCAGATTACCCGAGCGGCCAAAGGGGGCTGACTGTAAATCAGCTGGCAATGCCTACGGGGGTTCGAATCCCTCATCTGCCACAAGCTCCACGACGAAGGCCCCGGTCCGAGGTCCGGGGCCTTCGTCGTGCCCGGTCGTGACGGGGCCGGGCAGTCCCTCGCCGGCGGGACGCCGGCGGTCGCCCGGATGGCCCCGCAGCCGGCGCTCGTTCGTGGGGGAGGGGCTCCCGCTCCTGCGGCATCCTGCGCAGAAATCCCCTGTTGCGGGGACACGGGGACGAGGCCGCCCCGCCGTTCCGGCCTTAACAATTGCTAAGAACATGAATATCCTTGTAGCTTGAGGCGACAGCATCATCCGGCCACGTGCCAGCACTCCCCGAGCCGGCACGTCGGGACCCCCTACTCCGGATGACCAGCAGCACGACCGACCCTGCAGCGCTCCCGCCGGTGTGCAACGCCGAGGACGCTGGGAAGGACTGTGCCGCGCGCTGGTACCCCAGGGGCAGGCCCGGGGTTCTGAATGATTGAGGAGACAGACCGATATGACTGCTGTGAAGAAGTGGGTGGCCGCGGGTTCGTCGGCTGCCGTCCTGGCCGGAGGCCTGTTCCTGGGTGCCCCCGCCGCCCACGCCGACACCTGCGTGGCCCCCGCCGCCAGCACCGCCGTGACCAACCTGGTCACCGCGGCCGACCACCTCTACGACTCGGGCACGCACTTCAACTCGCTCGTCACGGACCCGGCGGTCCTGGGCCAGCTCCAGACCCAGCAGGCCGTGCTGGCGGACGCCATCGCGAACGACGACACCATGGACCGCGCCCAGGCCGCCTGGAACGAGATCCAGCGCCTGCAGGAGACCTATGCGGCGTCGACCGACGACCCCGCCGTGGACGAGGCCTACGCGGCCACCTCCGCCGCTGCGGCGAACTTCCAGGCAGTGGCCCTGGACGCCCGAGCGCAGGGCGAGGTGTTCATGGAGGACGGCGCCGCTCTCCTGGCGCAGTTCCAGGGGAACTGCGACGTCCTGGGCACCGGGACCGGCTCGGACGACTGGACCGGCACCGACTCCGGCGTGAACCAGGGCATCAACATGCAGACCGCCGAGGAGAGCGGGCTCAGCACGGGTGTGCTGGCCGGCCTGCTGGCGGCCGGTGCGGCCGTGTCCGGGGCCGTGGCCCTCCGGGTGCGCCGCGGGCGCGCCTGATCCCGAACCGCTGACCGCCCTGGTGCCGCGCCCGCGCGGCACCAGGGCGCAGCCATCTGCCGAGCCGATCCCTTAAGGACCAGAGCATGGACGCACCCGAGCAGGAGACCGCGCCGCGCCGTCGTGCGGGCACACGCTGGGCCGCCGTCGGCGGAATCGGCGCCGTGGCGGTCCTGTCCACGGTGCTGCTGACGGATCCCTGGGGCGCGGAGGGCACCGCCTCCCCGGCCGCGACGGCGACCGCCCCGGTGGAGGCCGCCTCGGCGCCACCTCCCACGGCGGCCGCCACGGGCGCGCCGCCCGCCACAGCCACCTCCGACCGTCCGGCGGCGGCGGCGCCCGTGCGGCTGGCCGTCGAGGACGCCCACCTCGACGTGACCGTCCTGCCCCTGACGCCGAGCGAGCAGGAGCTGGCCACGGAGCTGCTGGTCCCGCCGGACACCCTGGACGGCTACTGGCTCACCCCCTACGGCATGCCGGGCGAGGGCTCGGAGAACACCACGTACATCACCGGCCACAGCTGGGAGGACCGGGACGCCCCGTTCAACCGGCTGAGCGACCCCGGACTGGTGGGCAGCGAGATCGAGCTGGAGACCGCGGCCGGGACCCTGGAGTACGTGGTGGACTCGGTGGTCACCCACGACAAGAACACCCTGAAGGACAGCGACATCTGGCGCATCGTCCCGGACCGTCTGGTCATCGTCAGCTGCTACACCGAGGACCTCTGGGGGAAGAACGTCGTGCTCACGGCGTCCCCCGCGCAGGCCTGAGACCCGCCCGGGCCTCGCTGCCGGGCGCCGCTGGCGAATGTCAGCCCAGGGCCGCGCGCACCCGCGGCACCACCTCGGCGCCGAGCAGCGTGATCGACTCGAGCGCCAGATGGTGCGGGACGCCTCCGGCGTCCATGCGCAGCAGGAGGCGCTCGTGGCCGAGCGCGCGCTGCTGCGCCACGATCTTGGCGACCACCTCGTCCACGTCCCCCACCACGAGGGTCCCGTCCGGGGCGCACTCCCGCTCGTACTCCTCCCGGGACCAGCGGGGGTCCGCCGGGTGGACCGGCCCGTGGCTGCGGGCCCCCGCGGCGAAATAGGGGTGGCTGAGCTCCCGCGCCTGCGCAGGAGCGCGCGCCACGAAGCCCGGGACGTTGAGGCACACCGGGGTATCGCCGTCCCGGCCGGACTTCGCGAGAGCCCGCCGGTAGGCCTCGACGACGGGCACCGCCTCGGCGAAGGGACCGTGCGTGCGCAGCAGGGCGAGGGGCAGACCGAGAGCCCCGGCGCGGGCCACGGAGGCCGGTGTGCCGGAGCTGCCGAGCCAGATCGGCAGGCACGGCTGCAACGGGCGGGGCTCGAGGTCGATCTCCACGCCGTGCCGGGGGAGCGGGCCGACGAGGGTCACCGGATCCGTCTCGCGGACCTTGAGGAGCTGGAGCAGCTTCTCCTCGAACAGGGCGTCGTGGTCCTCCCGCTCGAGGCCGAGGGCGCACAGTACGCGCTGGGAAGCGCCGCGGCCCACGATCATCTCGGCGCGCCCGCCGGAGATGTTGTCCAGCATGGCGATCTGCTCGTAGAGCCGCACGGGATCCCCGGCCGTGAGCACGGAGACGGCAGTGGTGAGCCGCAGGAGGTGCGTGCGGCCGGCGATGGCGGACAGGAGCACCACGGGCGAGGCCGCGACCACGTCCGTTCCGTGGTTCTCGCCGACGCCGATCACGGTGAGACCGGCGCGCTCCGCGGCCTCGGCCTGCTCGATGATGTCCCGCAGGCGCTGACGGCTGTCGGGTCGGGTGCCCGTGACGGGGTCCGGGACCACCTCGCCCAGCGAGAAGATGCCGATCTCGAAGTTCATGGCGCACCTCGGCGTGCACGGGGTCCGGCTCCGGTCCGGTTGCCCGGTCCAGGAGCCCGGGCCGCAGGCCTGACCCGGACACCCAGTCTAGTTCCCGCGCGCCACCCGGTCTTGAGCCGGCAGTGAAATCCTGTGCCCCCGGACGGCTCTGCCTCTACGCTGGAGGGCATGGCTACCGTTGACATCACCCAGGACACCCTGGGCCAGACCATTGCCGAGAACGACATCGTCCTGCTCGACTGGTGGGCCGAGTGGTGCGGACCCTGCAAGCAGTTCGCCCCGACCTACGAGGCCGCCTCGGAGAAGCACGAGGACATCGTCTTCGGGAAGGTCGACACCGAGGAGCAGCAGATGCTCGCCGCGTCGGCCCAGATCTCCTCGATCCCCACGCTGATGGCCTTCCGGGAGGGCATCCTCGTCTTCTCCCAGCCGGGCGCCCTGCCCGCCTCCGCCCTCGACCAGGTCATCGACGCCGTCAAGGGTCTCGACATGGAAGAGGTCCGCGCCGAGGTCGCCAAGCAGTCCCAGGACGCGCCCAACGCCTGACCGCGGGACCGTTGCCGCACCAGCGCGCCGGGCCCCGCCTCCTCGGAGGCGGGGCCCGGCGTCGTCGTGCCCGGCCTGCCTGTGCCCGGCCCCGTGCCCGTGACCGGGGACCGGTGCGGGCGGCAGGGGATCAGACGAGGCCGGTGACGCCGAACATCGAGCCGAGCGCGAAGGTGGCCACGAGGGCCATCGCCCCGCCCACCACCACGCGCACCACCGCGCGGCCCCGCTGCGGCGTGTCTCCGAGGCGCGCCCCGAGCCAGCCGGTCAGCGCGAGAGCCGCGAGCACCGTGACGAAGGTGACGGGAATCCTCCAGGCCTCCGGCGGCAACAGGATCGCGAGCATGGGCAGCAGCGCTCCGACGAGGAAGGACAGCGCGGAGGCGACCGCCGCGCCCCACGGGCTGACGCTGTCCTCCGCGTCGATGTTGAGCTCGGCGTCGAGGTGCGCGGCCAGGGCGTCGTGCTCGGTGAGCTCCAGCGCCACCCGCCGGGCCGTGCCGACGGACAGGCCCTTGGTCTCGTAGATCTCGGCGAGCTCCTGGAGCTCGGCCTCGGGCATGTCGATGAGCTCCTGCTTCTCCTTCTCGATCAGGGCCCGGTGGGAGTCCGACTGGCTGGACACGGACACGTACTCGCCCTGGGCCATGGACAGGGCTCCGCCGACCAGGGCCGCGCCCCCGGCCAGGAGGATGGCGCTGGTGCTCGTCGTGGCCCCGGCCACGCCCACCACGACCGCGGCCACCGAGACGATGCCGTCGTTGGCACCCAGGACCCCGGCCCGCAGCTTGTTCATCCGCTCGGTGTAGCCGGCACCGTGCGGCTCCTTGATCACGTGTTCGGTCGTCATGGGCCCATTGAACTCCCACCAGTGCGCCGGTGCCAGCAAGGACAGGATGTCCTCACCGGCACCCAGCCGTGCCCACCGGCACCCAGCTGTGGCCACCGGCACCCAGCGGTGCTCAGCGGCGCCGGTGGTCCTCCGGGTGCAGCCGCGGGGCGAACGAGGGCTTGCGGAAGCCGGAGGCCCGCAGGAGGCGCACCACCCGCTGCCGGTCGCCCCGCCACGGCTCCAGCAGCTCGAGCATCCGGCGGTCGTCGCCGGGACGCCGGTCGAAGAACCAGCACACCGTGTCCGCGAGGTGGAAGTCGAAGACGCTGACCGAGTCCGGGTCCCCGTGGGTGCACTGCACGATCTCCGCGACCGTCCAGGGCCCGAGCCCGGGGATCGAGCGCAGGCCCCGGTGCAGCTCGGCGTCCAGCGGGGCCCGGCCCAGGCGCTCCAGGGCGGCCGCCCGTCCGGCCACGCGCCGGACGGTGGCGGTCCGGGCGCCGTCGACCCCCGCCCGGTGCCACTCCCACACGGGCACCCGGCACCACGCCTCGGCGGTCGGGGCGATCCGCATGCCCTCCGGGGCGGGGCCCGGCGCGGGCTCGCCGTAGCGCCGCACGAGCTGCCGGTGCGCGGCCACGGCCTCGCGCACGGTGACGCGCTGCTCGAGCACCGAGAGCACGGCGCGGTCCAGCACCCGGCCGGTCGAGGGCAGGCGCAGCCCCGGGTGGTGGTGCCGGGCGGCGCTCAGCCGGTGGGGCAGCGCGCGGAAGGCGTCAGAGGCCTCGAACCGCTCCCACGCGTCCTCCGCGCCCGCCCAGCGCGGGGCCTCCAGCAGGAACTCCTCGGCGCCGGGCCCCCACGCGCGCACGCGCACGGGCCGCTGCAGGGGCCGACCGGCACCGGTGCGGGAGAAGAGGGCGGTGACCGGGCCCGCCGCGGTCCGGGCGGTGACCCACACGACGTCGGGAGCCGCGACCCGGACCAGGGGATCGGCGCTGCCCCGGCCCAGCACGCCGAGCGTCTGGCCCAGGTGCAGCGCGCCCTCCGGGTCCCACACGAGCTCGGCGTCCGGGGTCACCGGGCGCCGGCGGGCGGACGGGGGAGCGGTGACGGCCATGAGACCATGATGGCAGTCCTGACCGACGGCGCTCACCCCGCCACCGAGGAGGCCATGCCCGCCACCGCGCTCCGTCGCGCCGCACCGCCGGCCCGTCCCGTGCCGCTCACCGGGCGGGCGCGGCTGGTGCCGCTGGGCGTGGGGCTCCTCGTGCTCGTCCTGTACGTGTGGTGGTCCCTGCTCCAGTGGCACCGCTGGGAGGTCCCGTCCTGGGACCTGGGGATCTTCACCCAGCTCGCCAAGTCCTACGCCGCCGGGGACGGCCCGGTCGTGCACCTCAAGGGCCACGGCGCCAACCTGCTGGGCGACCACTTCCACCCGATCCTCGTGCTGCTGGGACCGGTCTACGCGCTGTTCCCCTCCGCGCTGACCCTGCTCGTGGTCCAGGACCTCCTCGTGGCGGTCTCCGCGGGGGCGCTGACGGGCTTCGCGACCCGGGCGCTGGGCGCGGGCCCGGGCGCGGCCCTGGGACTGGCCTACGGGCTGAGCTTCGGGCTGCAGGCCGCGGTCGCGGTGCAGTTCCACGAGGTGGCCTTCGCCCTGCCGCTGATGGTCCTCGCCCTCGGCTGCCTGGTGGAGCGGCGGTGGACGGCGTCCGCACTGTGGGCCGCCCCCGTCGCGTTCGTCAAGGAGGACCTGGGCGTCACGGTCGCGGTGCTCGGCCTGGTGCTCGCCTGGCGGGCGCACCGCGAGGCGGACGGGGACCGCCGTCCGGTGGCGCTGGGGCTCGCGCTCGCCGGATGGGGCGCGGCCTGGTCGGTGCTCGCGGTGACCGTGGTGCTGCCCGCCCTCAGCCCGGACGGCCGGTTCGCGTACGCGGACCGGCTGGACCTCGCGACGGCGGCGGCGGACCCCGCCGGGGCGCTGGTCTCCCTGGTGGTCCCGGGCCAGAAGGCGCTCACCTGGCTGACCGTCCTGGCCGTGGGCGCAGTGGTCGCGGTCCGCTCGCCGCTGGCGCTCGTGGCGCTGCCCACGCTGGTCTGGCGGATGCTCTCGCCGAACCACGGCTACTGGGGCACGAGCTGGCACTACAGCGCCGTCCTCATGCCCGTCGTCGTCGTGGCGCTGCTCGACGCCGTGCTCCGGCTGCGCGGCGGACGGTTCCGGCGGCTCGCCCGGGCCGCGCCGGCGCTGGCGCTCGCCGTCGCCCTCCTGCTGGTCCCGGGGCGCCCGCTGGCCGACCTCGTGGACCCCGCCGCCTACCGGCCGGACCCCCGGGCGGACGCCAAGGCCGCGGTCGTCGCCGTCGTCCCCGAGGGGGCGAGCGTGGCCACGGACCTGACCCTCCTGCACCACCTCGTGCCCGGCGCGCAGGTGCACTGGCTGGGGTCCGAGGGCGATCCCGCCCCCGAGTACGTGGTGGTCGACCGGCTCGGCGCCGCGTGGGGCGGGCACCCGCCGGGGGACGTCGCCGACTGGGCCGGCCAGCGCTACGGCACCGGCTACACCGAGGTGCGTGACGAGAAGCACCTCGTGGTGGTGCGCCGGCTGGGATGACCGCGCCGCCGGGTGCGCTAGACTGGGGGGACCGAATCCGGTCACTCCCTCACTTTCTCGTGCAACGCGATGCCGTCCGCGCATCGTGTTCGGCCGCGGCCCGTGTCGCGCCGTGTCCGACGCTCCCGTTTCCGAACGGGGCTCCAAGTGGTTGGCAGGGACGTCCGGACACCACGACCGTGGCCGACGCCCCTGGGCATGCTCCCGGGCCGCCACCCGCACAGATAACGAGGCACTTCTCCATGACCGTCGACACCCCCAGCACCTCCGGCACCGCCGAGGAGCACACCATCACCTTCGCCGAGCTCGGCATCGACTCCCGGGTGCTCGCCACCCTGGACGAGGTCGGCTACGAGAACCCCACGCCCATCCAGGCCGCCACCATCCCGGTGCTGCTGCAGGGCAAGGACGTGGTGGGCCTGGCCCAGACCGGCACCGGCAAGACCGCGGCCTTCGCCGTGCCCGCGCTGTCCCGGCTCGCCGAGCTCTCCGACGTCAACGGCGTCTCCCGCGACACCCAGGTCCTGGTCCTCGCCCCGACCCGCGAGCTGGCCCTCCAGGTCGGCGAGGCGTTCTCCTCCTACGCCACCCACCTCGAGGACTTCACCGTCCTGCCGGTCTACGGCGGCTCCCCCTACGGCCCGCAGCTGGCCGGGCTGCGCCGCGGCGCCCAGGTGGTCGTCGGCACGCCCGGCCGCGTGATCGACCACCTCAAGAAGGGGTCCCTGGACCTGTCCCACCTGCAGTACGTGGTCCTCGACGAGGCCGACGAGATGCTGCGCATGGGCTTCGCCGAGGACGTCGAGCAGATCCTCTCGCAGACGCCCGTCGAGAAGCAGGTCGCGCTGTTCTCCGCGACCATGCCCCCGGCGATCCGCAAGATCGCGAAGCAGTACCTGCGGGACCCGCAGGAGATCGCCGTCAAGGGCAAGACCACCACGGGCACCAACACCCGCCAGCGCTACCTGCAGGTCATGGGCTCCCACAAGATGGAGGCCATGACCCGCATCCTCGAGGTCGGGGACTACGACGGCGTCATCGTCTTCGTGCGCACCAAGGCCGCCACCGAGGAGGTCGCCGACCGGCTCAAGGCCCGCGGCTACGCGGCCGCCGCGATCAACGGCGACATCCCGCAGAACCTGCGCGAGCGCACGGTCGAGGCCCTGCGGGACGGCAAGATCGACGTCCTCGTGGCCACGGACGTCGCGGCACGCGGGCTCGACGTCGAGCGCATCTCGCTCGTGGTCAACTACGACATCCCGCACGACACCGAGTCCTACGTGCACCGGATCGGGCGCACCGGCCGCGCCGGGCGCTCCGGCGAGGCGATCCTGTTCATGACCCCGCGGGAGAAGTACCTGCTGCGGGCGATCGAGAAGGCCACCCGCCAGCCGGTGGAGCTCATGCGCATGCCCTCCACGGAGGACGTGAACCAGACCCGCAAGGACAAGTTCGCCCAGCAGATCACGAACACCATGGAGTCCGAGGACCTCGCCCAGTTCCGCGAGCTCGTCGAGCAGTACCAGGCCGAGCACGACGTCGACACCGTGGAGATCGCCGCGGCGATCGCCGTGATGGCCCAGGACGGCCGGCCCTTCTTCGTGGAGGAGCTGCCCGAGCCGGTGCAGCGCACCCGCGACCGGGACCGCCCGGGACGGGACGGCGACGACCGGCCCCGCCGCGAACCGCGCACCGAGAAGGGCATGGCCACCTACCGGATGTCCGTCGGCCACCGGCACCGCGTCTCGCCGGGCTCCGTGGTGGGAGCCCTCACCAACGAGGGCGGACTGAGCGGCGAGCAGATCGGGGCGATCGACATCCGCTCGACCCACACCCTCGTGGGCCTGCCCGAGAACCTGCCCGCCTCCACCCTGGACCGGCTCTCCCGCACGCGCATCAACGGGGAGCTCATCCAGCTCGAGGCCGACCGCGGCCCGGGCGCCGGCGGCCGGCCCCGCAGCACCTCGTCCTCCTACCAGGACCGCCCCCGCCGCGGCGGCGGTGCCCGGGGCGACGACTCCCGGGGCGGCTACCAGGGCAAGCGGTCCGGGTTCTCCGCGGGCGACCGGGACGGCGACAAGCCGTTCCGCAAGCCGCGCAGCAAGAAGTACTGAGCCCGGGGGCAGGACCTCCGCGCCGAGGGAGGGGACGGGCCGCACGGCCCGTCCCCTCCCTTCATTTTTCTCTCACGTGCCGTCGATAGGCTGGGCCGCATGGCGGGCGCGCGGTGGGACAGGGTGCGGACGGAGCTGCGGTCCGTGCGCAGCCGGGTGCTCGCCACGACCATCGCCTTCCTGGCCGTCGCGCTCCTCGCCGTGGGCGGGATCACCCACTACCTGCGCCTGGTGGACCTCGACGAGTCCGTGCGCCAGGACATCGTCCAGGAGGCCGGTGAGCTGCAGCGGCTCGCGCAGCGCGGGCCGCTGGGCCCGGACGCCTCCCTCTCGGAGGACCTGAACGCCACGGCCGAGGAACCGTTCACGGACCTTCCGCAGCTCTTCTACACCTTCATGACCACCACGGTGCCCGGGGAGCACGAGAGCATCCTCGCGCTGGTGGGCGGTAAGCCGGCGTTCGAGCACGCCGACCGGTCCCGGTTCCAGCTCGACGACCCCGCCACGCTCAGCGCGGCCGTGGAGCGGGCCCGGCCCGGGCAGACCGTCGTCTTCGACCACGAGCAGGACGGGCGCATGCTCCGGCTGGGCGTCATCTCCGTGGTCCTGGACGAGGACCCGCGCCAGGGCTACCTCGTGGTCGGCTTCGACATGAGCGCCCAGCGCCGGATCGTCCTGGACTCGCTGTGGCGCTATCTCGGCATCGCCGCCCTCACGACGGTCGTGGCGGGGCTGGTGGCCTACGTCCTGGTGGGCCGGGTCACCGCCCCGATCACCCGTCTGCGCCGGGCCACGGAGCAGATCAGCCCGGAGGACCTGGGGCGGCGCGTGCCCGTGACGCAGGACGACTCGGACGTGGGCCAGCTCGCCGTGAACTTCAACGGCATGCTCGGCCGGATCGAGGCGGCCTTCGTCCAGCAGCGCCAGTTCCTCGACGACGCCGCCCACGAGCTGCGCACCCCCCTGACGATCCTGCACGGCAACCTCGAGCTGATGGACCAGCACGACCCCGCCGACGTCGAGGAGACGCGGGCGTTGCTCCTCGACGAGATCGAGCGGATGAACCGCCTCGTGGAGGACCTGCTGCTGCTCGCCAAGGCCCAGCGCGCCGACTTCATCCGTCCCGGCCCCGTGGACGTCCCCGCCTGGCTCGACGACACCGTGGACCGGCTGCGCGCGCTGGGGGACCGGCGCTGGGAGCTCGAGGCGCGGGCCGAGAGGCAGGTCGTGGCCGACGCGCAGCGCCTCACCCAGGCGGTGGTGCAGCTCGCCGCCAACGCGGTGAAGTTCTCCGCCCCCGGGGACCTCGTGGCACTGGGTGCCGCCTGGGCCACCGGACCCGCCGCGGCCGGCGAGGACGGCCCCGCACGCACCCTCGAGGTGTGGGTCCGGGACACCGGCCCGGGCGTGGCCCCGGAGGACCAGCAGCGGATCTTCGAGCGCTTCGGCCGGGCCGAGACCGGTCGCACCGTGGAGGGCTCCGGGCTCGGCCTCGCGATCGTGGCGGCCATCGCCCACGGCCACGGCGGGACCGTGGGGCTGCGCTCGAGCCCCGGCAACGGGGCCACGTTCACCCTCCGCCTGCCCGGGTCCCCGACCGCCGCGGCCCCGGTCCCCGGTCCGGCGGTGCCGGGTTCCACGGCGTCCGGTCCCACCGTGTCCGGTCCCACCGTGTCCGGGTCCGCCCGGTCCCCGGTCCCCGTGCCCGGTCCCGACGTCCCCGCCGCACCCCCCAGGAAGTAGAGGCGACCCATGGCCAGCATCCTCATCGCCGAGGACGAGGAGCGCATCGCGCGCTTCATCCAGAAGGGCCTGCGCGCAGCGGGCTACACGACCACGGTGGTCGAGGACGGCACGAGTGCCCTCGACTACGCGAGCACCGGGGAGTTCGACCTGCTCGTCCTCGACGTGGGCCTGCCCGGCATGGACGGGTTCCAGGTGCTCTCGGTGCTGCGCTCCACGGGCTTCGCGATCCCCGTGATCATGTGCACCGCCCGCGACTCCGTCGAGGACACCGTCGCGGGGCTGGAACAGGGGGCGGACGACTACCTCGCGAAGCCGTTCCGCTTCCAGGAGCTGCTGGCCCGCGTCCGGGCCCGGCTCCGGGACCGCGCGGTGGCCGACCCGGCCGCCGACGCGCTGCGCTACGGCGGGCTCGGCCTCGACGTCGGGACCCGGTGCGCGGTGCTCGAGGACCGGCAGATCGAGCTCTCCCCCCGGGAGTTCGCCATGGCCAGGGCCTTCCTCGAGAGCCCCGGCCAGGTGCTCACCCGCGAGCAGCTGCTGAACAAGGTGTGGGGCTACGATTTCGACGGCTCGTCCAACGTGGTGGACGTCTACGTTCGCTATCTGCGCAACAAGCTCGGCGCGCAGCGCATCGTCACCGTCCGCGGCGCCGGGTACCGCCTCGCCAAGCTGTGAGAGACATCGGCCCGCGGGCTCTCAGGACGATCTCCCCCACGTCGCACGACCGGGTGTTCGGAAGGTGACGCCATATCAGGGCGTCCCGGGGCCGATGGGACACGACACGACCTGGTGGCGCGACGTGGTCATCGCGACCGATCGGGGATGTTCTGCCTGCCCATCTGTTGTTCGCGGCCCGGCACAAGGGGCGTGGCCGTCCAGGTCCTCGTCCGGCGAAAGGCGTGGACGTCGGCAGTGGCGGGTCACAATGGTGCGCGCGTGCGGGCCGGTCTGGACAATGGACACTCAGAACTGGGCGCCGCAGGGTGCGTCCTGTGCAGGAGGTGGGGTCGTTTCATGGGCGAGGTGTTCCGGCAGGAGCTGACGATCGCGGACCCCGAGGTCCTGGCCGATGTGGGGGAGCGGACCGGGATGCGTTTCGGGTACAGCTCCACGGACCCGGATTTCTCCTATTGCCTGTCCCGGGCCGGGGACGACCGGCTGGCGGTGTCGGCGGTCCATGTGGGCGGGACCATGTCCCTGTGGGGTGACACCGAGACCTTCACGGTGGCCCAGGTGCGCGGGGTCCGGTACGACTGGCAGATCGGCCGGCAGAGCGGTAGTGCCGCTGCGGGCTCCTCGGTGCTGTTCCGCCCCGAGCACCCGTCCCTGACGGTGATCGAGGACGCGGACGTGACCCTGGCGCACCTGTCGGTGGAGCTGGTGCAGGAGGTTGCCGACACCGTCTACGGCACCAGGACCCCGGTGGCTTTCGACTCCTGCACCCCGGCCGGGACCCGGTGGGGACGGTACTGGTCGGGTCTGGTCCGCTACGGGGCCGGTGTGGTCGGCTCGGAGGCCTACGCCGAGCCGTTGGTGCGCGCCGAGCTCACTCGTTTCCTGGCCGTGGGGTTGCTGGAGTGCTTCCCGCTGGCCGGGGACCGTGAGGTCCGGTACCTGTCCATGGAGGCCCAGACCCGCCGCTACCGGGTGGCGGTGCAGTTCTTCGACGACCACGCCGGGTCCCCGATCACCGTCGAGGACGCCGCCCGCGCGGCCGGAACCACCACGGCCGCGCTGATGCGGGCGTTCCGCGCCAACGACCCGCTGGGGCTCACCCCGGCCCAGTACCTGCGCCGGACCCGTCTGGAGGCCGCCCACCGCGACCTGGAGGCCGGTGACCCCACCGTCGGGGACACGGTGCAGAGCATCGCGGCCCGTTGGGGTTTCACCCACCGGGGCCGCTTCGCCCAGTACTACCGCCAGGTCTACGGCACGACGCCCAGCCACACCCTCGGCCACTGAGGACCGCGGGCCGACCGAGGCGGCAGCACCACCGGTGCGCACGCACTCGCGACCAGGAGGTGCGTGCTCGGGTCGCCCCGTCGTGGCGGGGCTCGATCATAGAGGTTCCAGCATTGTGTGGAGGGTTTCTGGCGGGCAGCGTCGCGGCCAGGTGCGGGGCGATCTCGGCGAGGCGAGCGAGGTAGCCGTGGGCTTCCAGCTCCTCCGGGGCGGCCGGGGCGGCCGGGACGCGGGTCCTGGGAGTGCTCCCCCGGGCGGCGAGAACTGCTACGGCCAGAGGGCCCTCCTCAGCCTCCTGGCCGGTTCGACGGACACGATCCACGCCGAGCGGTCCGGTCCCCCGACCGTCCACCCTGCGTGCTACGCCGACCCTGTTACCCGGTAGACGGAAGGTCGATCCACATACCGTCCTCATTCCTGTCCCGCCAGAAATGCTCCGCAAGCAGGGGCCGCCCCCTCGAGCCGGTGGGCCGGTGGCATTCCTTCGTCGTCCGACGCGGCGTAGGCGCCACCGAGGACCGGTGCCGTTGCGTGAGTGCCGCTTCCATGGACAGGGGCAAGCTGACCCGAGCATCGACGTCGGCCCCTCCCGAGCCAAGGGATGCGAGACGTCTCGTCCGAGGAATTTGCAGCCGTATGCTTTCGCAGTTCGATCTGTCTCGTAGCTATGTGCTTTGTCCATGCCCCCGGAATTGGATACTCAACGTTTGTTGCGAGACAGAGGGGGTGGACATGGGGAAGCTGATCGGGTATGCCCGACTGTCGATACGGCAGCAGGATGCAGACCGGCAAGTGTCTGACCTTCTGCAGGCAGGTGTGCGGCGCGATGACGTGTATGTCGACAGTGGAGTGTCTGGAGGGCGTGCTTCGCGACCACAGTTCGAAAAAGCGGTTGCGGCGCTGGAGGTCAGCGACACGCTGGTCATCACTACGCTGGACCGTTTGGGCCGATCAACGCGAAACATGCTGACCTTCGCCGAAGCGTTGCGGGGGAGGGGTGCGGGGTTGCGTGTGCTGAATGCTGGTGGGGGAGACGTGGACACAGCTACCCCGATGGGCTCGATGGTCTTCACGGTGATGGCTGCGCTGGCGCAGAGGGAACTGGAGATCAAGCGGGAGAGGATCACAGACTCGGTGGCCAAGCGTCGAGCCGCCGGCAAGGACCTCGGCGGGAGGGGCCAGACCTTCACCGACTCCCAGATCCGCAATGCCCTCCGGCTCATCGAGGGCGGGGAGCCGGCCACCCCAGTCGCCCGCGATCTCGGGAGGTCCCGGGCCACCCTCTACCGCCGGATCTGGGCACTGCCCATGCCGACACCCCTTTGAGCGCACGGTCGTCGTCGAATTGAGTGAGGCGTAGGTTTCTCCGTCCGGCGACCTTGGCGTGCTGGAGGGGTGCGGCAGATGTTTCACGTGCGTGCGCGGTGGGGATCGCAGACTTCACGAAATCTTGAGGGTTACTCAACCGGAGCGCAAGGTGCAGCGCTGACCCTGAGTGCAGGACGGTCCCGGGGGTGCTGGGACTTCGGACACGGCCAGTGGCCGGCGCCCTGGGGGGGGGCCGGGCGGGCCTGGGCTATCGGGGGAAATTGTGAGTGGGACGTCCAGAACGGAAGGATCCGCCCTGGCGGGTGCCCCGGGCGGTGCCCGCCCCTCCTCGAGGCGGTTGGTGGGCATCGACGCGGCCCGTGGGCTGGCGCTGATCGGGTTGATGGCGGTGCACCTCCTGCCCACCGAGGACCAGATGACGGGCGAGCCGACCTGGTCCTACATCCTTTTCGGCGGGGACTCGGCAGCCCTGTTCGCCCTGCTGGCCGGGGTGGGACTGGCACTGAGCTCGGGAGGACGGCGCCGGCACCGGGGGCGGGAGCTGGCCGCTGACCGGGTGGGGGTGGCCGTACGCGCCGTCCTCATCGCCGTGGTAGGCCTGTGGATCGGTACGGTGATGCCCGAGGACGCCCCGGCGGACAACATCTTGATCTACTACGGGGTGTTCTTCCTGCTGGCCATCCCCTTCCTCCACATAGGGCCGAAGACACTGTTCGTCTGCGCGGCGGTCTTCTGGATCGTGGGTCCGCTGCTGATGCAGGGGCTCAGAGACGTCCTGCCCGCATACACCTCCGACAACCCCACTCTTGCTGATGTGGTGAAAGAACTGGGAGCGACAGCCTCCCAGCTGTTGTTGACCGGCTCGTACCCGGCTCTGTGCTACCTGACATACCTGTTGGTGGGAATGGGGGTGGGACGGTTGGACCTGCGCGAGAAGGCAGTCCAGATCCGTTTGCTGGTGGCGGGGATCGGGGTGGCGGTCTTCGCCCAGGTCACCTCGTATTTCCTGCTCTACGCTCTGGGAGGCTACGAGCGGCTGCTGGGCAGCTCCGGGATGGACAAGGAGGAGCTCGAGGAGGCTCTCCTGTCGGGGCCGGAGGACGAGTTGCCCACCGACACCGCTTGGTGGCTGGTGGTCGACACCCCGCACACCAACACCCCGTTGGCGATCGCCGCCAGCCTGGGCGTCGGGCTGGCAGTGCTGGGCTTCTTCCTGCTGGTTGCCCCCCGGGCCAGGGCCTTGCTCGTGCTCCTGTCGGCGATGGGTGCGATGACTTTGACCCTGTACACCACCCACCTGGTGGGGCTGTCCTTGGAGGGTCACTACGACCGGCCCTACCTGTGGTTCACCGTCAACCTGGGGGCTAATGTCCTGTTCGCGGTGATCTGGCAACGCACCCTGGGCCAGGGACCACTGGAACGGGTGGTCAGCACCAGCGTGAGCGTGACCCGCCGCGCGGTGCTCTACCGGCAGTGAGCACCGGCCGAGGCGGACTGTCGCGCGCCGTGCCTGCCGCAACGGGCGGACCCCCAGTGGTGGGCACTCGTCGCGGCAGATTCGCGAGATCATCATCGATACCGGGTGCCGGGCCCCCGCAATCGGGCTTCCGACCGGACCGTGGGGCCGCACCTCGGCCAGCGGGCTGGTCCTGGACCTAGGAGCCACCATGGTCGTGTCCCTCACCGGTCGGGTCTTGGTGGTTGACGATGAGATCGATCTAGCACGGTTGATCGAGGGGTACTTGCGCGCGGCGGGATTTGAGGTCGTCGTACGCCACAACGGCCTGGAGGCCCTGGCCGCGGTGCGCGAGTTCGTCCCCGATGTGGTGGTGCTCGACTTGGGGCTGCCCGGGATCGACGGGATCGAGGTGTGCCGTCAAGTGCGGGCCTTCTCGGACTGCCACGTGCTGATGCTCACTGCTCGTGACGACGAGGTGGACAAGATCGTGGGGCTGTCGGTGGGCGCCGCTGACTACGTGACCAAGCCCTTCAGCCCGCGCGAGCTCGTGGCCCGTGTGCAGGCCATGCTGCGCCGAGCCAGAGCGCGAACCGTCCCAGCCCTGAAGCCGATCGGACAGCAGCGGATTATCGGGGACCTGTTGGTGGATGAAGCATCCCGTGAGGCCTACCTGCTCGGAGAGCTGGTGGACCTCACACGCATCGAGTTCGACCTGCTGGCCACCCTGGCCGCCCATCCCGCGAGGGTGCTGTCCCGCCGGCAACTGGTCGAGATGGTTTGGGACACGCACTGGTCCGGGGATGAGCACTTGGTCGATGTGCACATCGGGCGGATCCGCAGGAAGCTCGGGGAGGACGTGACCAGCCCGCGGTTCATCCACACCATCCGCGGCATCGGTTACCGCATGGGGGTCGGACGATGATCGCCGCCGTGCCTGAGCGCATCCGCTTTTGGAGCCCTCTGACGGTGCGGCTGATGGTGGCGCAGATCTCGGTCCTGCTGGCCGGTCTGGGGGTCGTGCTGCTGACGGCCGTCCTGGCCGGACCGACGATGTTCTACGACGAACTCATCGATGCCGGGCACGACGATGAGGCCGATGGGCTGGAGCACCTCGCCGAGGCCTTCCGCTTGATCAGCCTCACCGCCTTGGGCGTCGGCGCGGTTCCGGCCTTGATCATCGCCGGGTTGCTCAGCTTCTACCTCTACCGCACCATCGGACGCTCCTTGGCGTCCTTCACTGCCGCCGCACGCGCGGTGGCCGCCGGCCACTACGACGTGCGGATTCCCCCGACCGGGCTGCGGCCGGAATTCGACTCCCTGGCGGGCTCCTTCAACGACATGGCGGCCAAGCTCCAGGCCGTGGGGACGACCCGCCGGCAGATGCTGGCGGATCTGGGACACGAGATGCGCACCCCGCTGGCCAACCTGAAGGGACACCTGGAAGGCATCGAGGACGGGGTCATCGCCTTGGACGAGCGGACCACGGCGATCCCGCAGGCCCAGATCACCCGGTTGGAGCAGTTGGCCGGGGACATCAGGGCCCTGACCGGAGCTGAAGAGGGCCTTCTCCATCCCCAGCCCACTGTCGTCGACATGGCGCGACTGGCCCAGCAGGCGGTGGCGGCTATTGAACCTCTCGCCGTCCAGCAGAACATCACTGTCGGGGCTACCGGCGCCAGCACGGCCCCGGCCGTGCTGGATGAGCAACGGGTGGGGCAGGTGCTGAGCAATCTGCTGGAGAACGCTTTGCGCCACACCCCATCGAGAGGGACCATCACCGTGCACACCGATCTGGACCCGGTGTCGGTGACCGTCACGGTCACCGACACAGGGGTGGGCATTTCTGCCGAGGCCCTGGCGCGCGTCTTCCAGCGGTTCTACCGCGCCAACACCGGCAGGGAAGCCCACCGCGGTGGCTCCGGGCGGGGACTGGCCATCAGCAAAGCCCTCGTCGAGACTCAGGGCGGAACCCTGGAAGCGACCAGCCGCGGACGTGGGCAGGGGGCCAGCTTCCGGATCCGCCTTCCCCGACACCACCTCCAGAACTGACCTGTTCCCATGGCCACAGCGACCGGGCTGTTGACGACCGTCAGGTCATGCCAGCAGACGCCCTGACGGCTGCGCTGTCGATGACGGAGGAGTCCCATGTGGCTGCAAGAGAGCACGTCAACGGCCGGTCAGGGGGCCCGGTTATTGGTGCACTGACCCGCTGCAAGACGCTGCGCGACAGCGCCACGCTGAACGCCGGATCCGGTGTTCTCAGTAACGCAGGGAAACCTCACCGGCGCGCAGGTAATTGGGCGTGCCAGGGGGACTGCCGCACCATCAGGTGTCATCTTGACCTTCCTTGCCTCTGGGTCGGCCCTGTCAACGGCAGGCGAAAGCTGACCCCTTTTCGGCAGCTGAAGGTTGACCCCCTGATCACTCATC
>NZ_BAAGPL010000018.1:52950-58476 GCF_054784195.1 Kocuria himachalensis | reverse complement strand
GGCCTCCGCGCGCAGGGCCGCGCCCAGCCCGCCCGCCAGGGTCTCGGGGGCCGCCCCGCCCGCGCCGAGCAGCCGCGGGAGCGCCTCGGGGCCGAGGTCCTCCCGCCCGGCGGCGCGCACGGCGTCGTCGAGCCGGGCGAGGGTCTCGGCCACCGGCCGTGTGAGGTGTTCCGCGGTCTCGCGGGCGGCGGCCACGGCCGCGGCGACCGGCCGCGGCACGCCCTCCCGGCGGGCCCGCACGGCGGCGTGGATCACGAAGCCGTGGACGGCAGCCGAGGACTGCGCCTCGGGGTGCCCGTGGGTCAGCGCGGCGCCGTTGATGGCCAGCGGAGCGAGCGTGCGCCAGCCGACGTGGGGGAGGAGCCCGAACGGGGCCGAGCGCAGCACCGGTCCGGCGCCCTTGGCGTGCGGCAGCAGCGGGCGCTCGACCTCGCCCATCCGGCCGGACCGGAGCGCCTCCAGCACCGTCCCGTCGGGCTCCCGCACGGCGTGCAGGGCCTCGAGCTCGTCGATCCGGCGGGGCAGGGGCCGCGGCGCCTCGGCCGGGTGGCGCTCGCCCTGGGTGCCCAGCCAGCGCAGGTAGGCCAGCCACAGGCACGCGGTCTCGTCGGCGGCGTGGCCCTGGTTCGCCCACTCGACGACCTCCTGCAGGGCGTCCAGCGTGTAGAGCGTCAGCTGGGTGGCGTCGGAGATCCGCAGCTCCCCGGCGGGGCCGCCGGTGCTCTCCGGGCCGGCGGGAGCGTCCGCGCCGGTCGCCTCGGGGCGGCGGTCGGAGCGCACGCGGGCGCCCAGCGCGTCCCCGAGGGCTCCGCCCAGCAGGGCGGCGCGCACGGAGTCGGCGTACTCGGGCCAGGCGGGGTCGAGGCCGGCGTCGGGGGAGAGCAAGGGTGCGGGCATGCGGTCAGTGTAGTCGGCGGCCGACACGGACCAGGGCGGGTTCAACTGCCCTTCAGGGGAGTGTGGTTGCATGGCACGGGCGCCCGGCGCCCCGCCGGCACGGGCACCCCCGACCGTGCCGCCCCGACCTTCGAGGAGAGCTCCATGAGTCACCACGTTCCCGGCACCACCGCGCGCCCCGTCGCCGACGGCGCCGACACCGCCGTCCACGACGGCACGCCCGCCGCCCCCGGCTCGGAGGGCCTCGCGGCTCCCGTGCCCGTCGCCGCGCGCAAGGACACCGTGCCCGCCGGCGCCCCGGACGCCGCGTCCGCGCCGGCCCGGTGGGCCGCCGAGTTCGCCGGCACGGCGCTGCTGGTCTTCGCCGGTCTGGGCACGGGCATGTTCGCGACGGAGGTCATCGACTCCGCCCTCGGCTTCGGCCTGGGCCTGGTCGCCGCGATCGTCGCCTTCGGGCACGTCTCCGGGGGGCACTTCAACCCCGCGGTCACGCTCGCCGCGGTCGTGGCCGGGCGCACCCCTGCCAGGGCGGCGGTCGGCTACGTCGTGGCCCAGGTGCTCGGCGCGCTCGCCGCCGCGGGCGTGCTGTGGGCCGTGCTCGCCACCCTGCTCGACTCCTCGACCACCGCGCAGGTCCTCGGCGCGGTGTCCAACGGCTTCGGCGAGAACTCCACCTCTCAGGCGGGGTGGACCACCGTGCTGCTCGTCGAGTTCGTGGCGACCGCCCTGTTCGCCCTCGTGGTCCTGGGTTCCACGGCGCCGCGGGCCAACGCGGTGCTCGCCCCCGTGGCCATCGGCGCGGCCCTCGCGTTCCTGCTCACGATCACCGCGCCGTTCGACGGCGGATCGCTGAACCCCGCGCGCTCGACGGGCGCCGCCGTGGTCGCTGGCGCCGGCCACCTCGGCCAGCTGTGGCTGTTCTGGGTCGCCCCGCTGCTCGGCGGTCTCGTCGCCGGTCTGGTCCACCGCTCGGTGGCCCTGTCGCGGCCGCGCCGCGGCACCGATGCGCTCGCCGCGACCGAGAGCACCCCGGCCGCGGCCTCCACGCCGGACCAGGAGCGGTGAGCCCGCGGCCCTGCCGGGTCCGGCAGGGCCGCCGGATCGACGGCGGGCGGTTCGTCCGCGCCTCCGACCGGCGCCTCGGCACGTCCTTCCGGCCGCGGCGCCCTCGGGGCGCGCCCGGCCGTGCCCCACGGACAGCCGGGCCCGTCCCCGGCGCCCGCAGGACGAGGTCCCGGAGCCCGCGCCGGGTCCGCGGCCACAGCCCACCGCGGGGGGCGACGCTTTCCGTCATCGGCCGAGCGGCGGGGCTAGGCTGGTCCGTGCCCGGCCGCCGTCGGGAGGAAGCGGAGGTACCCCCGTGAGCCGTGCACGCGCCGCCGAGCCCCTCGGAGGCTTCAGCACGGCCGCCCGATCGCCCCTGGCCGACTCCCGGGAGCTCGCCGCCGTCAGCGGCGCCCTGTACCCCGTGCTGACCCTGCTCGTGCGGCTTCCCCAGACCATGGTCCCGCTCGGCGTGCTGATCACGGTGGCGCTGATCTCGGGGTCCCCGGCCCTGGGCACCTTCTGCGCCGCGGCCGTGACCTTCGGCTCGGCCCTGTGCGGGCTCGCCATGGGCGCGGCCGCCTCGTGGCGCCGGCGACAGGTCGGCCTGGTGCTGCTCACCCTCGTGAATCCGCTCGTGATGTGGTGGCTCGTGCGGCGGCTCCCGGATCTCGCCGCCGACAGCGGGGCCGCCCCCGCCCAGCTGGTGCTCCCGTGCCTGCTCGCCGGACTCGTGCTGCCGCAGATGGGCGTGGCGTGCCGGCTGCGCTGGTGGTCCCTGCTGGCCCGGGACGCCCGGGAGGACCTCTTCGACACCGCCCTGCGCCACGAGAGCGTCATGGACGCGCTGGGCACCGTCCTGGCGGCCGCGGTCACCGGCCTCGTCGCCGTGACCCTCGGGCCGGTCGCCGTGCTGGTGCTCGCGGCCACCCTCACGCTCGTGGGCACCACGGTGTTCCTGCTGCACTGCTCCGCCCGCCTGCCGCCGGGGCTGATCCGGTTCCTGCCGCCCGTCGGAGCCGCCCCGAACCGGGCGGCCCGCCGGCTCCGCCGCCGGGCGCGGCAGCTCCGGCTGCTCCCCGTGCTGGGGATGGGCGCGCTGGGCGCTCTCGTGGGGTCGACCCTCGGCGCGGTCGTCGTCTTCGCGACCGCCGTGGACGCGGTGATCTCCGTCAGCTGGCTGCACGCGGTCTCCGGGCTGACCTCGGCCCTGGCGGCGGTGGCCGCGTCCGCCCGCACCGAGGAGCTCCGGCTGTGGAACCGCTGGGTGGCGGCGTCCTCCGGGGCCGTGCTCGCCGCGATGCTCCTCACGATCCCCGACGACTCCGCGGGAATGGTGGTCGTGCTGGCCCTGGCCGGGCTGACCACCGGCCCGTGCCTCGTGGCGGTCTACGAGATCGCGCGGCTCGTGGCCCCCAGCGACCGCGTCACGGCCCTGACCACGGTGATGACCGCCGTGATGAGCGTGGGACTGACGGGGGGTCTCGCCCTGTCCGGGTGGTGGGGGGAGTCCTGGGGCTACCGGAGCGCGGCACTCGTGCCGGTGCTCTCCGCGGCCGCCCTGCTCGCCACGGCGCTGACCTTCGTGCACCGCTGGCGGCGGATCAGCCCCGGCGACCTCTGACCCGCCGGGCCCGGAGGCCCGGCGGGTGGAGGTGGTCCGGGTGGGGCCGGTCAGTGGCCGCGGTCGATCCACTCCTGCAGGTGCGGTGCCTCCGCCCCGATCGTGGTGGGGTCCCCGTGGCCGGTGAGGACCTCCGTGGACTCCGGCAGGGTGAGCAGCCGCTCGCGGATGGAGTCCACGATCGTGGGGAAGTCCGAGTACGAGCGGCCGGTGGCCCCGGGACCGCCCTGGAAAAGGGTGTCCCCGGAGAACAGCACCCCGCCCTGGCCCAGGTCCGGCGCGGAGAAGCACACCGACCCGGGGGAGTGGCCCGGGGTGTGCAGCGCGGTGAGGGTCGTCCCGGCCACGGTGAACTCGTCCCCGTCGGCGATCGCGGCGTCGAAGGGTGTCTTCGGGTAGACCTGCTCCCACAGCACCGTGTCCTCCGGGTGCAGGT
The DNA here is from genome assembly GCF_054784195.1 of Kocuria himachalensis. Lineage (NCBI taxonomy): Bacteria > Bacillati > Actinomycetota > Actinomycetes > Micrococcales > Micrococcaceae > Kocuria > Kocuria himachalensis. The sequence goes on along the minus strand of NZ_BAAGPL010000018.1, from coordinate 54,475 downwards.
GGATCGTCCCGCCCACCTGTCCGGCCACCTCCTTGACCGAGCGGATGTGGTCGTCGTGGGCGTGGGTGAGCAGGACCGCGGTGACCGTGCGCCCGGCGACGGCCTCCACCACCGCGGCGGGGTCGTGAGCCGGGTCGATCACCACGCACTCGTCGTCGTCGCCCACGATCCACACGTTGTTCTCCACCTCCCAGGTCCCGCCGTCGAGGGAGAACGTCCCGGCGGTGACCAGCCGGTCGATGCGGGCCCGGCCGGCACCCCCGGCGGGCCGCACGGGGACGGCGCCGTGGTCGGCGGGATGGGTGCGCTCCTTGTCGGGCAGGGCCTCGCCGTCGTGGCCGTCGACGGGGCTCATCGGTCGATCTCCACGACGGAGCGCAGCACCTTGCCGGCGGTCATCCGTTCGAACGCCGGCTCGACGTCCTCGATCCCGATGCGCTCGGAGACGAACCCGTCCAGGTCCAGCCGGCCCAGCCGGTACTGGTCCACCAGCATCGGGAAGTCGCGGGTGGGGAGGGTGTCGCCGTACCAGGCGGACTTGATGGACCCGCCGCGGCCGAAGACCTCGTCCAGNCGCCCGGATCGCCGCCACGGGGTCCTGCTCCTGGGAGTTGACCGTGTGGGTGGCGCCGAACTTCTGCGCGGTGGCCAGCTTCTCGTCGTCGAGGTCCACCGCGATGATCGTGGTCGCCCCGGCCAGTGCGGCGCCGGCGATCGCCGCAGTGCCGACCCCGCCGCAGCCGATCACGGCCACGGACTCCCCGCGCTGCACGGCGCCGGTGTTGAGGACGGCGCCGATGCCGGCCATCACCCCGCAGCCGAGCAGGCCCACCGCGGCGTACTGGTGGTCCTCGAGCTCGCCCTCGATCTTGGTGCACTGCCCGGCGGCCACGAGGGTCTTCTCGGCGAACGCCCCGATGCCCAGGGCGGGGGAGAGCTCGGTGCCGTCGGCCAGCGTCATCTTCTGGGTGGCGTTGTGGGTGGCGAAGCAGTACCAGGGCTCGCCCCTGCGGCAGGCCCGGCACTGCCCGCACACCGCCCGCCAGTTGAGGATGACCTTGTCGCCGACGGCGACCTCCGTGACCCCTTCCCCGACCGCGGACACCACGCCCGCGGCCTCGTGGCCGAGCAGGTAGGGGTAGTCGTCGCCCACCGCGCCCTCCTTGTAGTGCAGGTCGGTCTGGCACACCCCGCAGGTGAGGACGTCCACGAGCGCCTCCCCGGGCCCCGGGTCCGGGACGAGGATCGTCTCGAGGGTGGCTGGTGCGTTCTTCGCCGTGACGACGACGGCTCTGACCTCGTGCATGAGTGGGACCTTTCCTGCGGACGACGTGACGGTTCCGGTCCGGAACACCGCTCCCCAGTCTAGGGAAGGACGCCCCGGGCGCGCCGTGCGGCACTGGAAATCGGCGCCGCCCTGCCGTGCCCGGGCAGGCCCACCACCGGCGCACGGAATCCTGCGCCCGAGAGCGCGCACCCTGACGGTGCGGACCCGGACGGTGCGGACCCTTCCCCGGCGCGACGG
>NZ_BAAGPL010000018.1:36600-52924 GCF_054784195.1 Kocuria himachalensis | reverse complement strand
GTCGAGCTCCAGGAGCTCCACGCGCGCGGGTCGCCCCCACAGGGGACGGCGGTCAGCTCCTGCCGGAGTCCTGTCCGGAGTCGTCCGACGAGTAGTCGAGGTGCTCGTGCTCGAGGCGCAGCTTGCGGCCCTGGTCGACGAGCTTCTCCTCCTTCTTCTCCTTCTTGTCGACCTGCCGGGTGTCGCGCGGCGGGAGCTGGATGGTCTCCTCGGCCTTGATCCCGCCCTGCAGCTGGCGGCCGCGCTCGACCTCGGCGTCGATCTCCGCGCCCAGCAGCAGCACGTTGTTCATGATCCACAGTCCCAGCAGGAGCCCGATCACGGACCCGATGATCCCGTAGGCCTCGTTCGAGGGGAAGTTGGTCAGATAGAAGGCGTAGGCCGCCCCGGCCAGGGCCATCATGACGAGAGCGACGACCGAGCCCAGGCCGATCCAGCGGAACTTCGGCTGCTGGACGTTGGGGGTGAAGTAGTACAGCACGGCGAGCAGGAGCACCGCGAGGGCCAGCACCACCGGCCACTTGGCGATGTTCCACACGGTCACGGTCGTGGCGCCCAGCCCGATGAGGTCGCCCACGGTCTGGGCGATGCCACCGGACACCACGACCATGACCATGATCAGGACCACGATGAGGACCAGCATGAGCGTCACGAAGAGGTTCATGGGCCGCAGCTTCCAGATCGGCCGGCCCTCCTCCACCTCGTAGATGCGGTTCATGGCCCGGCCGAAGGCCCCCGTGTAGCCGGACGCGGTCCACAGGGCGCCGAGGATGCCGACGACCAGGGCGAGTCCGGCGCCGGTGCTGGTGGTGAGGTTGTTGATGGGATCACGGAGGAGCTCGACCAGCTGCGGCGGGGCGTACTGGGTGAGGAAGTCCGTGATCGCCTGGGTCGTGGCCTCGCCCTGGCCGAAGACGCCGAGCAGGGAGACGATGGCCAGCAGGGCGGGGAAGATCGAGAGCACGGCGAAGTACGTCAGGGATGCGGCGAGGTCCGTGCAGTCGTCCTTGGAGAACTCGGAGAGCGCGCGCTTGACGACGTAGCCCCACGAGGGCTTGCTGATCTCGGTGGGGCTGTCGGGCTTGCGGGGGTCCTCGGGGTCCGGTGCGGTGTGCTCCTTGGAGCGGCTGTCCTGCTTGGTGTCCTGGACCATGCTGTGTCCTTCGCGGTCGGCCGCCGGGTGCGGGGCGGGGACTCCGGCCGGCGGCGGGGCGTGTGGGGGATGTCTCGTGGATCAGTGTACTGATGAATCGGCCCCGTGAGCGACAATGGAGCGCACGGACCGCCGGTCCGTCCCGCGTTTCCCCCTACCAGGAGGCCCTTCGTGCCCACCACCCGGCGCACCGTATCCGCGGAGGTCGACTTCGCGGCGGAGACCGACCACCTCGCGGTGTTCTCCCTCGCGGCCGCCCGTCCCGGGGGTCGCGCCCGTCCCGGCGAGCGTCTGCGCCTGCACGTCGACGGGACCGAGGTCGCGCTCGAGGAGGCGGAGGACCTGCACGGCACCCGGCTGCACCTGGCCCGGGTCCCGGGCGGCGCGCAGTGCACGGTGTCCTACGCGCTGGAGCTGGACGGCCCGACGGGTTCACCGCCTCCGGCGGAGTCCGTGGACTTCGTCCGCTACACCCGGCCGAGCCGCTTCTGCCCCTTCGACGAGATGGCCGGCACTCCGGACGCCCTCTTCCCCGGGGCCCGGGAGGGCGGTTACGAAACGCTCCAGCGGGTGCGGGACTGGGTGCACGAGCACCTCGACTACGTGGTCGGCTCCTCGACGGCCACCGACACCGCCGTGCACACGTTCCTCACCCGGCAGGGCGTGTGCCGGGACTACGCGCACCTGCTCATCACCCTGCTGCGGGGCCTCGGCGTGCCGGCACGGCTCGTGTCGGTCTACGCGCCCGGGCTGTCCCCCATGGACTTCCACGCGGTGGTCGAGGCCTGGCACGACGGCGCCTGGTACGTCCTCGACGCCACCGGGCTCGCCCCGCGCACGGAGTTCGTGCGCATCGCCACGGGCGCGGACGCCTCGGAGACGGCGTTCCTGACCACGCTCCAGGGGGCGATCACTCTGGGGGAGATGCAGGTGTCCGCGGAGTCCTCCGCGCCCGGGCGCGAAGACCCGGAGGCCCGGGTCGTCCTCCCGCTGTAGGACGGCGGGGGAGACCGCGTCAGAGGTCGTTGACGGCTTCCCGCAGGCGGTCGGCGAGGCGGGTGAGGATGCGCAGCTCCTCCGGGTCCAGGCCCGCGGACATCAGCTCGTGGACGTGCACCCGGAACTGCTCGGCGATCTCCACCTGCAGCTGCCGGCCCCGGTCGGTCAGCCGGATCCGCAGCCCCCGCAGGTCCTGCGGGTCCTGCCAGCGGTGCACCAGTCCCTTGAGCTCGAGACGTTCGAGCATCCGGCTGAGGCTGGACTGGGTGAGCAGCACGTACTCGTTGAGCTCGTTGAGGCGCATGCCGGTCTCGTCGGAACGGGAGAGGTTGAAGAGGACGTCGTACTCGCGGGCGGAGAGCTCCGCGAACTCGGGTTGGCGCTGGAGACGCCGCATGACCGTCACCTGGGCCCTGAAAAGGGCCTCCCAGGCGTCGGCGCTGTTCTGCACACGATCTGTTTCTCTGCGGGTCACAGGATAATGCTACGACCCGGTTACATCGGCGCACCGGGCGACGGTGTCCCCCCTTTCGGGGAGTGCCTCCTCCGGACCTCCGGTGCGCCGACCGTACCAGGGCGCCGATTCCGGGTGTGACCAGCGGCGATGATACCTTGCGGCGCACCGGAGCAGGGAGGGCGCGAGGCATGGGAGCCTGTATTTTCGAAAGCAAACGTCCACGAAAGAGCGCACGGTGACGAGTGTCACGTCCGGCCCGGTGCCGCGGCCAGCGCCGTGATCCGCTCCTCCCGGGCGCGGTGCCGTTCCTCCTTGCGCGCCTCCACGAGCCGGTACAGCACCGGCACGAGCACCAGGGTCAGCAGGGTGGAGGAGATCAGTCCGCCGATCACCACCACGGCCAGCGGCTGGGAGATGAAGCTGCCCTGGCCCGTGACGCCCAGCGCCATGGGTGTCATCGCCAGGATGGTCGCCAGGGCCGTCATCACGATGGGCCGCAGCCGGCGGGTCGCGCCCTTCTCGATGGCCTCCTCCAGATCCATGCCGTGCTCCCGGCCCCGGTACTGGTTGATGAGGTCGATCAGCACGACCGCGTTGGTCACCACGATGCCCACGAGCATCAGCACGCCCACCAGCGAGGCGAGGCCCAGCGGCACCCCGGAGGCCAGCAGCGCGAGCACCGCGCCCGTCGCCGCGAAGGGGATCGAGACGAGCAGGATCAGCGGCTGGACCAGCGACTTGAAGGTGGCCACGAGCACCACGTAGACGATCGCGATCGCGGCGAGCACGGCGAGGCCGAGCTGCCGGAACGTGGTCTCCTGCTCGGTGGCGGCCCCGCCCAGTTCGGCCGAGGCGCCCTGCGGCAGCTCCAGGCCCGCGAGGGCGTCCCGGACCGCGGCGCTCGTGGCGCCGAGGTCGTCGCCGCCCGGGGTGACCGCCACGGTGGCGGTGCGCTGGTCGTTGCTCGAGGTGATGGTCTCCACCGTGAGCGCCTCCTCGACCTCGGCCAGCTCGTCGAGCCGGACGGTCCCGCCCGCCGCCGGCACCGGGAGGGACCGCAGCGCCTCGACGTCCTCGACGGCACGGCCCTCACCGATGGTCACGGCCACCGAGTCGGCGTCCAGGTCGATGGACCCGGCGGGGAGGGGGTTCACGGTGCCGGCGAGCGCCCCGGTGACCTGCTCCTCGCTCAGGCCGCGGCCGGCGGCTGCCGCCCGGTCGACCGTGACCACGACGGTGGGCTGGGTGGCGGCCAGGTTGCTCGTGACCTGCTCGACGGACTCGAGCTCCCGCATGGCCCGCACCACGGCGTCGTCGGCCTCGGCCAGCGTCGCCTGGTCCGTGGCGCTGACGGAGATCTCGACGTCGTTGCTCGTGAAGCCCTGGGCGCCCTGCACCGAGAACTCCCCGGCGCCGTCCAGCCGGTCCAGGCGCTCGCCGACGGTGCGGCGCAGCCGCTCCTGGTCCACCGCGGCGTCGGTCGTCACGGAGAAGGTGGCGCTGTTGGTGCCGCTGCCGGGCAGGAACGCGGAGAAGCCGCCGCCGGGACCCATGGTGACCTGCACGTCCTCGATGCCCTCGGTCCAGTCGAGCACCTCCTCGGCGCGGCGCGCCTGCTCGGAGGTCACCGCCAGCGCCGTCCCGGGCGGCAGGTCCTGCTCGATCGTCATCGTGTTCTGCCCCGTGTCCCCGAGCAGGTTGGTGGGCAGCACCGGCAGCAGGGCGGCGGTGCCGCCGAGGACCAGGACGCTCACCCCGAGGGTGGCCCACGGGTGACGCTGGGTGCCGCGCAGGACCGGGAGGTAGCCCTGGGCCAGCCGCGGCGGCGTCCCGGCCGTGCTCCCGGCCGCGGTGCCGGCCCAGGGGGCGGGGCGTCCCGCCGGTGCCCGGTGGGACCTCCGGGCCAGACGGGGGTCCCGGAGGAACCAGAACGCCAGCACGGGCACGATGGTCAGGGACACCACGAGCGAGGACAGCAGCGCGATGGTCGTGGTCAGGGCGAAGGGGCGGAACAGCTCACCGGTCACGTCGCCCACGAACGCGATGGGCACGAACACCGCGACCGTGATGAGGGTGGAGGCGGTGATCGCGCCCGAGACCTCGCGCACGGCGGTGAGGATGGCCCGGCGCTTCGCGTTGGCGGGGTCGGTGCGCAGGTCGACCGTCCCGTAGTGGCGCTTGATGTTCTCGATCACCACGATCGAGTCGTCCACGACCCGGCCCACGGACAGGGTGATCGCCGCCAGCGTCAGGAGGTTCAGCGAGTAGCCCAGGGCGTTGATCCCGATGAACGTGGCCAGCAGGGACAGCGGGATGGAGATCGCGGTGACCAGCGTCGAGCGCAGCGACGCCAGGAACACCAGGATGACGAGCACGGCGAACGCGAGCCCGAGGAGGCCCTCGACCGTGAGGTCCTCGATCGACTGCTCGATGTAGGGGGCCTGGTCGAAGACCGCGGTGATCTCGGCGCCGTTGCCGAGGTCCGCCTCGAGCTCCGGGATCATCTCCTCGACCGACCCGGAGATCCCCACCGTGTCCCCGTCCGGGGTCTTGGTCACGGACAGGGCGAGCGTCGGCTCGCCGTTGGTGCGGGTGATCGAGGTCTGCTCCTGCTCGGCGAGCTCCACGGTGGCCACCGCGCCGACGGTGGTGGGCTCGGCGCCGTCGGGCGCGTCCTCCGGGAGGGGCAGCGGGACGTTCTCCACGGCCTCGAGGGAGTCGAGGGGGGAGCCGGCCTGGACAGGAAGGGTCGTGGCCCCGTCGTCCACGGTGCCCACGGGCACCAGGCCGCCGCTCTCCTCCAGGGCGGTGCTGATGTCGGCGGGCGTGGCGCCGGCCCGGGCGAGGTCGGCACGGTCCGGCAGGATCGAGACGACCTGATCAGGGGCGCCGCTGACCTCGGCGGAGCGCACGCCCTCGATCCGCTGCAGGTCCGGGACGGTCAGTCGTTCGAGGTCGGCCGCGAGCGGGCTGAGGTCCTCGTCGGAGGACACGGCCAGGAAGACGATGGGGAAGTCCGCCACGGAGCCGGCGAACGCCGTGGGCTCGACGTCGTCGGGCAGCTGCGTGCGCACGTTGGAGATCGCCCGCTCCACCTGGTTGCGGGCCCGGTCCAGGTCGGTGCCGTACTCGAAGCCCAGCTGGATGTTGGACAGCCCGCTGCGGGAGGTGGACGTCGAGCTCTCGAGGCCCTCCACGATGTTGAGCGCGCGCTCCAGCGGCCTGCCCACCTGCTCGTCGACGACCTCCGCGGACGCGCCGGGCATCGCCGAGACCACGCTGATGGCGGGGATCTCCAGGGAGGGGATGAGCTCCTGCTTCATGGAGCGCATGCTGAGCAGCCCGAAGAGGGCGACGAACAGCGTGATGAGCACGATCAGGGCCCGGTTGGCCATCGACGCGCGGGCGAGGAGAAACACTCGTGCTCCTTGGGGAGGGAAGGTCGAGGGCGTCCCGGCCGGACCGGGACGCACGCCCCTCAGCGTACCGCCGCGTACCGACAGGTCACCGGGGCCGCCGGGGCCGGGCGGCCGGGACGGCCCCGGCGACGACGAGGCCCCGGACCGGTCGGTCCGGGGCCTCGTCCCGCGGGCGCCGTGCAGGTCGGTGCCGTGCGCCGCGGCGCCGGCTGACGCGGTGCCGCTCCATGCCGTGCCGGCCGGCGTCGTGCCGGCCGGTGCGGCGTCAGTTGATGCCGAGCACCTGGGCGGTGCGGCCCATGACCTCGTCCGCGAGCTGCGGGTTGTCGTTGAGCTTCACGCCGTAGGAGGGGATGAGCTCCTTGATCCGCGGCTCCCACCCGGACATCCGTGCCGGGAAGGACTTCGCCAGGAGGTTGAGCATGATGGGCACCGCGGTGGACGCCCCCGGGGAGGCCCCGAGCAGCCCGGCGATGGACCCGTCGGCGGCGGTGATGAGCTCGGTGCCGAACTGCAGCACGCCGCCCTTCTCCTTGTCCCGCTTCATGACCTGCACGCGCTGCCCGGCCTCGATCAGCTCCCACTGCGAGCCGTCGGCGGTCGGGTAGAACTGCTGCAGCGCCTCGACCCGCTGCCCCTTGGACTTGGCCAGCTCGCTCAGCAGGTACTTCACCAGGTCCAGGTTGGCCAGGCCCGCGCGGGTCATCGGGTAGAGGTTGTGCGGGCGCACGGACAGCGGCAGGTCCAGGTAGGACCCCTGCTTCAGGAAGTTGGGCTTGAACCCGCCGTAGGGGCCGAACAGGAGCGCGCGCCGGCCGTGCTCGTAGCGGGTGTCCAGGTGCGGGACGGACATGGGCGGGGCGCCCACGGACGCCTGGCCGTAGACCTTGGCGTTGTGCTGGGCCGCCACGTTCTCGTCGGAGTTGCGCAGCCAGAGGCCGGAGACCGGGAACCCGCCGTAGCCCTTGGCCTCCCGGATGCCGGACTTCTGCAGCAGCGGCAGGGCGCCGCCGCCGGCCCCCACGAACACGAACTTCGCGCGCACGAGCCGGTGGCCCTCCGCGTTGAGACGGTTCCTGACCTTCGCCACCCAGGTGCCGTCGGACTGCCGGTCGAGGTCGAGGACCTGCTGGCCGTAGCGCACCTCGCCGCCCCGGGCCTGCAGGTGGGCGACCTGCTGGCGGGTCAGCTCGCCGAAGTCCACGTCGGTGCCCTCGGGGGACCAGGACGCCGCCACGCGCCCCGCGCCGCGGCCGTGCATGGTCAGCGGCGCCCACTCGGCGATCTTCTCGCGGTCCTCGGTGTACTCCATGCGCTCGAAGAGCTTGTTCGGCTGGAGGGCCTCCCAGCGGCGGCGCAGGTAGTCGCTGTGGGCGTCGCCGAAGACGAGGGACATGTGCGGCACCGGGTTGATGAACGAGCTGGGCTCGCCCAGCTTGCCCTCGGACACGAGGGAGGCCCAGAACTGGCGGGAGAGCTGGAACTGTTCGTTGATGCCGAGCGACTTCTCCGGGTTCACGGACCCGTCGGCGGCCTGGGGCGCGTAGTTGAGCTCGCAGAGCGCGGAGTGGCCCGTGCCGGCGTTGTTCCAGACGTTGGAGCTCTCCGCGCCCACCTGGTCCAGGCGCTCCAGCATCGTGATGTCCCACTGCGGCTCGAGCTCCTTGAGGAACACGCCGAGGGTGGCGCTCATGATGCCTCCGCCGATCAGGAGGACGTCGGTCGATTCCGTTGCCTGAGGTGATGTCACAGTCGATGCTCCCGTTGAACGCCCGGCGCTGCGCCGGTGAGTGGTCGGGATCAGACTAGCGCCACGCCCGGACGAACCCCGAATGCGGCCGGGGCGCGCCGGGACCGGCGCTCACTCCGCGGCGCCGAGGTCCACCCGGTTGAAGACCTCGTTGCCGGTGGAGCTCAGGGGGAAGGACGTCACGGAGTCGCCGACGGCGACCGCCGAGATCGGGTGGGCCAGGGGGACGGCGGGCAGCAGGCGGGAGACGCGGTTGTTGATCGACGCGTACGCGCTCGAGCGTTCCTCGCCGTCGGGCAGCGCCGCCGCGCGGTTCACCGCGCCGAACAGGGACCCGGCGTCCAGGCCGAACTCCCCGCCGGGGGCGCCGAACAGCGCGGCCGTGAAGTAGTCCGGGTCGCGGTACCCGCCGTTGAGGCCGAGCAGGTGCAGGGCGTGGTCGCCCTCCGGGTCCTGGACCTGCTCCACGTAGCCGTCCGACCAGTCCACCGGGACGGGCTCGATCACGAACCCCGCCCGTACGAGCTGGGCCGCGATGTCGGCGTAGATCTTCTCGGGCTGCTGCATGTAGGTGCGGGAGGTGCTGCGCGGGTAGTAGAAGCGCAGCGGCTCGCCGGCGTAGGAGGAGGCCTCCAGCAGCTCCTGCGCCCGCTGCGGGTCGTAGGACGGGACGCGCAGGTCGGTCCCGTCCATCGCGAAGCGTGCGGGCAGGAACTGGTCGGCCACCCGGGTGCCGTCGGGATAGTGCTCGCGCACGATGGCGCCGCGGTCCACGGCGGCGGCGATCGCCGCCCGCACGTCGGGGTCGTCCAGGGGTGCCACGTCCTGGTTGATGCCGAGGTAGGACACGGAGTACGGGTCGCGCTGGAGCACCTGCACGCCCTCGCGGGCGAGGGGGGCGAAGGAGTCCAGGCCCACCTGGTCGTAGCCGTCCACCTGGCCGAGGCGCAGGGCCACGTAGCGCAGCTCGGGCTCGGCGATCGTGCGGAACTCGAGCCGGCCGATGTCCCCGAGCTCGCCCCAGTAGTCCGCGTTCGCGCTCAGCACCACGTGCGTCCCGTCCCCCGACTCGTAGCGGAAGGGGCCGGTGCCCACGGGGTGCGTCTCGTGCGTGCCGGCCGCCAGGGCGGCGGGGGACGCGATCCCGAACGCGGGCTGCGTGAGCGCCCGGAGCAGAGGGGTGTGCGGCGCCGTCAGCGAGAGCACCACCGAGGAGTCCGAGGCGGCGGCGCACCCCGCGTAGAGGGGGTCGACGCCGGGTGCGCCCGTGCGCAGGACGGTCGCGAACGGGGTCCGCGCCCCGTCGGCGGCGAGGGCCTCCCAGCGCTCGAAGTTCGCGCACACCGCCGCCGCGTCCAGGTCGGTGCCGTCGTGGAAGCGCACGTCCCGGCGGAGGTCGAAGGTGTAGGTGAGCCCGTCCGGGGAGCGCTCCCACGACCTCGCCAGGGCCGACACCGCCTCGCCCGTGGAGGGGTCCGCGGCGACGAGCCCCTCGAGCATCTGGGCCCCGATCCGTGACGTCTCGAGGATGTTGACCGTGGCCGGGTCCAGGGTGGGGGCGGCGGCGGCGTTGGCGAACACGAACTCCGCGCTCGGCACGGACCGGGAGGCGGTCGGGGCCTCGGGTCCCTCGCCCGCGGGGGCGCACCCGGCGAGGAGCCCCGCGACGAGCGCGAGCGCGGCCGCGGTGCGGGGGGTTCGCCTGGGCGCCATGGGTCCTTCGCTGCCTCGCCGGATCGGTCGTCGGTGTCGTCGTGGGCCGGCCACGGGCCGTGCCCGGGAGCCGTCGGGTGCGCGAGGCGGGACTCGAACCCGCACGCCGGTCAGGGCACAGGAACCTAAATCCTGCGTGTCTGCCAGTTCCACCACTCGCGCCGAAGGGGCCCGTCCGGGCCCCTCGTCCATCCTAGCCTCAGCCCTCCAGGCCGAGGTCGCGGCGCAGCTTCGCCACGTGGCCCGTGGCGCGCACGTTGTACTGTGCGAGCTCCACGTCGCCGTCGGGGCCGACCACCACGGTGGAGCGCACCAGGCCCTCGTAGGTCTTCCCGTAGTTCTTCTTCTCCCCCCAGGCCCCGTACGCCTCGGCGACCCGGTGGTCGGCGTCGGAGAGCAGGGGGAAGGTGAGGGACTGCTCCTCGGCGAACCGCGCCAGTGCCTCCGGGCGGTCCGGGGAGATCCCGATCACGGCGAGACCGTCCGCGGCGAAGCGCTCCAGGCTGTCCCGGAAGTCGCACGCCTGCGTGGTGCAGCCGGGGGTGGAGGCCTTCGGGTAGAAGTAGACGACCACGCGCTGCCCGCGGTGGTCGGCGAGCGAGACGGTCCGGCACTGGGCGTCGGGCAGGGTGAAGTCGGGGGCCTGCCGGCCGGGTTCGAGACGTGCTGCCATGGGGATGCTCCTCTGTCGTTCCGGTGGTGGTTCCGGTGGTGCTCTCCGGTCGAGTGCCGGGGCCGCGGGACGGCCCCCGACCACGAACACTACCGGCGCTCGCCCGGGACTCCGGCGGTCCGGGAGGCGCGTTCCGGTCCACCGCCCGTTCACGCGCAGAGAAATGCTCGTAAGTTTGCTTAGCATGATGCTGTATTCCGGGTTCCGGATCGGTAGACTGCTTTGCATGCCTTTCACCACTCAATGGCCGACCAACCGATTGCTCTCGACCGCGGCCCGGCTCGTGGAGCACGCGTGGAACGAGCGCCTGGCCACGCTCGGAGTGACCCACGCGGGCGTCATGGCGCTGGACGTGCTGAAGACGGCGGGGAGCATGACCCAGGCCCAGCTGGCGCACCGCGTCCGGGTGCAGGCCCAGACCATGGGCAAGACGCTGCATCGGCTCGAGCTGCACGGCCACGTCACCCGGTCCAAGAACGTCCACGACCGCCGCAGCCACCTCGTGTCGATCACCCCGGAGGGCCAGCGTATCCTCGAGGCCGCCACCCAGCTCGAGGACGAGCTGGTGGACCACGGGCTGCTCACGGACGAGAACCTGCGCCGCACGCTGGCCGACATCATCACCACGCTCGGCGGCGCCCGCTGGAAGCTGCGGGTCCAGCCGGACGGGACCGTCACCGACGCCGGGTCCGCCGACGCGACCACGCCCGAGGAGTCGCGGGAGATCGCCGAGGCCGGCACACAGGGGGACACCGCCTCCTGAGCCGGTGGCGGCCTGCGGTTCCCGCACCGGCGGTCCGGGCCGGCACGGGGTCGGGGACCCTGGCGCGAGCGCACGCGCGAGGTCACGAGGTGGTGATCTCCGGCGAGAGCACCCGGGGGACGACGACGACCCCCGGGTTTTTTCGTGCCCGCGGCCGGTCCCCGCAGCCCCTGGCGCGGAGGGGGCGCGTCCGCGACCCGGGGCCCGCTGACCACGATCGGACGAGGGCCGGACGACGAAGGACCCCACCGCGCTGCTCCGCGGTGAGGTCCTTCTGTGGTGCGCCCCCTCGGACTCGAACCGAGAACCCATTGATTAAGAGTCAATTGCTCTGCCAATTGAGCTAGAGGCGCTGGTGGTGCGGCAAGAACAGTAGCACGTCCCCGGCCCGGGGGCCGAATCACGCCGGCCGGCTTCCGCCGGGTCCCGCCTCGCAACGAGAGAGTACTCTACCAGCTCGCCCCGCCTTGTCCATTCGGCGCCCCCACCCGGGCGGGGGTGGCCTCTAGCATGGCGCTCATGCCCTCCGCGCAGACCCCCGCACCGTCCACCCCGTCCGTCCCGCTCTCCGAGCTCCGCGTGGTCTCCCTCCCGGAGCAGGAGCTGGTGGACCACCTGAGCACCCGCGTCCCGGGCTTCCGCTACGTCCTCTGGGACATGGCCGGTGACCCGGTCGGGGCTCGCGCCGACGAGATCGACGTGGCGGTGGCCCCGTACTCCACCGGCCACTGGGTCGCGGCCCTGCCCGCCGCGACCCGTCTGCGGCTCGTGCAGCTGCAGAGCACCGGCTTCGACGGCGTGCCGGAGGCCATCGGGCCGGACCTCGCGCTCTCGACCGCGGGCTGGGTGCACGCGGCCGGGACCGCCGAACTGGCCCTGGGTCTGATGATCGCCGCCCAGCGGGAGCTCGACCGTGCCGTGCGGCAGCAGCACGAGGGGATCTGGCGCCGCTTCGAGACCCGCAGCCTGGCCGACAGCCGCGTCCTGGTGGTGGGCGTGGGGGAGATCGGCTCCGCCGTGGTCGACCGGCCGCTCCCCTTCGAGGTCGAGGTCACGCGGGTGGCCTCCCGTGCCCGCACCGACGAGCGCGGCCCCGTGCACGGCATCGACGAGCTGCCGGCCCTGCTGCCCGGCGGCGACGTGCTCGTGGTGGCCCTGCCCGCGAGCCCGGCGACCGACGGTCTCGTCGACGCCCGCGTGCTGTCCCTGCTGCCCGACGACGCCCTGGTGGTCAACGTGGGCCGCGGCCGGGTGGTCGACACCCCCGCGCTGACCGAGGAGGTCGTGTCCGGGCGGCTCCGCTGCGCGCTCGACGTGGTCGAGCCCGAGCCCCTCCCCGGCGACCACCCGCTGTTCCGCGCCCCCGGGGCGATCCTCACCCCGCACACCGGGGGCTCCTGCACCTCCTACAGGCCGCGCGTGCGGCGGCTGCTGCGGACCCAGTTCGAGCGCATCGCCGCGGGGGAGCGCCCGCTGTTCCTGCAGCAGGAGGGCCGGCTCGACGTCCCGGCGGCGGGGGGCCGGTAGACCCGGACGTGCCGTGTCTCACATCGTGGGACGCGGCGTCCGAAGATTGACACGCCCGGGCGGGCGGCAGAGCATGGGAGCATGCAACTCAGCCACGGTGTCGTCCAGCTCACGGTACGCGTCCTCGTCGGACGCGGGGCCTGAGCCGACGACCGGTCGAGCGCACGGGCCCTGTCGCACCTCCCGGTGCCGCGAGGGCCTTTTTTCTTGCCCGGCGTCCACGGCGGAGCGACAGTCGAGCCGGAACAGCACCATCCGCCCAGAGGACCAGACCAGAAGGACAGTGACATGAGCAAGGGACAGCCGATCAGCCCAGCGCTGATGGCCACCAAGCGCGCGGAGACCGCCGCCGACCACCGGCCCCCCGGGGCCCCGGAGAAGTCCGTCCCCGCCGTCCCGTCCGTCATGGGCCCGGGCAGCACGGTGGCCCCCACGGAGATGACCGGCTCCCAGGCCGTCATCCGGGCGCTGGAGGAGCTCGGGGTCACCGACGTCTTCGGCCTCCCCGGCGGCGCGATCCTGCCGACCTACGACCCGCTCCTGGACTCGGACAGGATCAACCACATCCTGGTCCGCCACGAGCAGGGCGCCGGCCACGCCGCCGAGGGCTACGCCCTCGCCTCGGGCCGCGTGGGCGTCTGCATCGCGACCTCCGGCCCCGGCGCCACGAACCTCGTCACCGCCCTCGCGGACGCGCACATGGACTCGATCCCGATGGTCGCGATCACCGGGCAGGTCTCGTCCAAGGTGATCGGCTCCGACGCCTTCCAGGAGGCCGACATCGTCGGGATGACGATGCCGGTCACCAAGCACTCCTACCTGGTGACGCACGCCGGGGACATCCCCCGGGTGCTCGCCGAGGCGTTCCACCTGGCCTCGACCGGCCGCCCCGGCCCGGTGCTCGTGGACATCGCCAAGGACGCCCAGCAGGACACCATGACGTTCAGCTGGCCGCCCCGGATGGACCTGCCGGGCTACCGGCCCGTGACGCGCGGGCACGCCAAGCAGATCCGGGAGGCCGCCAAGCTCATCGCGGCGGCCCAGCGGCCCGTGCTCTACGTGGGCGGCGGGACGATGCGCGCCGACGCGGCCGCCGAGCTCATGGAGCTGGCCGAGCTGACCGGCGCCCCCGTGGTGACCACGCTCACCGCCCGGGGTGTGTTCCCGGACTCCCACGAGCAGAACCTCGGGATGCCCGGCATGCACGGCACCGTCCCGGCCGTGTACTCGATGCAGCAGGCCGACCTGCTGGTGACCCTCGGCGCCCGTTTCGACGACCGCGTCACGGGCCACCTGGAGACCTTCGCCCCCACGGCCAAGATCATCCACGCGGACATCGACCCGGCCGAGATCTCCAAGAACCGCACCGCGGACGTCCCGATCGTGGGCGACGTCAAGGAGATCCTGCCGGACCTCGTGACCGCCGTGCGCCAGGAGTTCGAGCGCGGCGGCAGCCCCGACCTCTCCGTGTGGTGGACCGCGCTCAGCAGCCTGCAGGCCACCTACCCGCTGGGCTACCCCAAGCCGGCCGACGGGCTGGGGTCGCCGCAGCACGTCATCGAGCGCATCTCCGCCCTGACCGGCCCCGAGGCCGTCTACGTCTCCGGCGTGGGCCAGCACCAGATGTGGAGCTCCCACTTCGTGCAGTACGAGCGGCCCCGGCAGTGGCTGAACTCGGCCGGGCTGGGGACCATGGGCTTCGCCGTCCCCGCCGCGATGGGGGCCAAGGTCTCCCAGCCCGACCGCGTGGTCTGGGCGATCGACGGCGACGGCTGCTTCCAGATGACCAACCAGGAGCTCGCCACCTGCACGATCAACAAGATCCCGATCAAGGTGGCGGTGATCAACAACTCCTCGCTGGGCATGGTGCGCCAGTGGCAGACCCTGTTCTACGACGGCCGGTACTCCAACACCGACCTGAACACCGGCCACGACAGCATCATGGTGCCGGACTTCGTCAAGCTCGCCGACGCCTACGGGTGCGCCGCCCTGCGCTGCACCCGGGACGAGGACGTGGACGACGTCATCCGGCAGGCCCTCGAGATCAACGACCGCCCCGTGGTGATCGACTTCGTGGTCTCCGCCGACGCGATGGTGTGGCCGATGGTGCCCACCGGCGTGTCCAACGACCAGATCCAGATCGCCCGCAACATGACCCCCGACTGGGACGAGGAGGACTGACCCATGAGCCGACACACCCTCTCCGTGCTGGTCGAGGACAAGCCGGGCGTGCTGACCCGGGTGGCCGGACTGTTCGCGCGCCGCGCCTTCAACATCGACTCGCTCGCCGTGGGACCCACGGAGCTCGACGGCGTCTCCCGCATCACCGTGGTGGTGGACGCCGAGGGCGAGCTGCTCGAACAGGTCACCAAGCAGCTGAACAAGCTCATCAACGTCATCAAGATCGTCGAGCTCACCCCCGAGTCGTCGGTGCAACGCGACCACATCATGGTCAAGGTCCGCGCCGACGCCGCGACCCGTCTGCAGGTCACCCAAGCCGCAGACCTGTTCCGGGCCACCGTTGTCGACGTCTCCACCGAGTCGCTCGTCATCGAGGCCACCGGCGCCCCGGAGAAGCTCCGGGCGCTGCTGGACATCCTGGAGCCGTTCGGCGTCCGGGAGATCGTCCGGGCCGGTACGCTGGCCCTCGGACGTGGTCCCAAGTCGATGAGCGACCGCGCCCTGCGCCACTGACGCCCCCGGGCGGCGGTGGACGCGGGCGCCGGCCCACAGACACCCCAACCACCTCGCGGCGGTGCACCCGCCGCACCCACCCATGCTTCAAGGAGACAACCCCATGGCAGAGATCTTCTACGACGACGACGCCGACCTCTCGATCATCCAGGACCGCTCCGTCGCCGTCATCGGCTACGGCTCGCAGGGCCACGCCCACGCGCTGAACCTGC
This sequence comes from Kocuria himachalensis, assembly GCF_054784195.1. NCBI lineage: Bacteria > Bacillati > Actinomycetota > Actinomycetes > Micrococcales > Micrococcaceae > Kocuria > Kocuria himachalensis. The sequence continues at coordinate 37,564 of NZ_BAAGPL010000018.1, read as the reverse complement.
GCGACTCCGGCGTGGACGTGCGCATCGGGCTCGCCGAGGGCTCCCGCTCCCGGGCCAAGGCCGAGGCCGAGGGCCTGCGGGTGCTCACCGTCGCGGACGCCGTCAAGGAAGCCGACGTCATCATGATCCTGACGCCGGACCAGGTCCAGCGCCACGTCTACGCCGAGTCCGTCGCCCCGAACCTCGAGCAGGGCGACGCGATCTTCTTCGCCCACGGGTTCAACATCCGCTACGGCTACATCGAGGCCCCCGAGGGCGTCGACGTCGTCATGGTCGCCCCGAAGGGCCCGGGCCACACCGTGCGCCGCGAGTTCGAGGCCGGCCGCGCCGTGCCCGCCCTCGTGGCCGTGGAGAAGGACGCCTCCGGCAAGGCCCTCGAGCTGGGCCTGTCCTACGCCAAGGGCATCGGCGGCACCCGCGCGGGCGTCATCAAGACCACCTTCACCGAGGAGACCGAGTCCGATCTCTTCGGCGAGCAGGCGGTCCTGTGCGGCGGCGTGTCCCACCTGGTCCAGTACGGCTTCGAGACCCTCACCGAGGCCGGCTACCAGCCGGAGATCGCCTACTTCGAGGTCCTGCACGAGCTCAAGCTCATCGTGGACCTCATGGTCGAGGGCGGCATCGCCAAGCAGCGCTGGTCCATCTCGGACACCGCCGAGTACGGCGACTACGTCTCCGGCCCCCGGGTGATCAACCCCGCGGTCAAGGAGAACATGAAGGCCGTGCTCGCCGACATCCAGGACGGCACCTTCGCCAAGCGCTTCATCGAGGACCAAGACCAGGGCGGTCCCGAGTTCAAGAAGCTGCGCGAGAAGGAGGAGACCCACCCGATCGAGGTCACCGGCCGCGAGCTGCGCAAGCTCTTCGCGTGGACCTCCCCGGACGCCGACTACGTCGAGGGCACCGCGGCCCGCTGATCCGCGAGCGCTCCGCACGACCACGCCGGGCCGCCTCCCCACCGGGA
>NZ_BAAGPL010000018.1:29396-36555 GCF_054784195.1 Kocuria himachalensis | reverse complement strand
GCAGGACCTCAGCCCTGCCGCACGACGGGGATGCCCTCGGAGGGCTGGACGACGACGAAGCCGGGGCCCGAGAAGGCCAGCTGGAACGACTCGCCGGAGCCGCCGCGCAGCAGCGAGCCCATCGACAGGTCGTTCTGGATCCCCGGCACGAGGTTGGACGACCACGCGACGGCCGCCTGCGGGTCGACGTACGTGGGCTGGCTCGCGCAGTCGAGGATCATCGGCGCCCCGTCCGAGCACAGGGCCAGCATGCCGTGCCCGGAGAGCTCGAGGTTGAACAGCCCGCCCGCCATCAGCCCGGCCCCGCCCACGCGGCGGATGTCCCAGGACAGGGAGTCGTCGAAGGCCAGCAGGGCCGAGCTGCTGACCGTCACCCCCTCGCCCTCCAGCAGCACGGTGAACACGTCCCGCGCCTGCCGGGCGAAGAACACCTCGCCCTCGCCCGAGACGCGCATCATGGGAGCGTCCTCGCTGCTGAGCACCTTCTTCATGAGCTTGCCGATGGAGCCTGCGCCCTCGTGGCGGAAGCCCATCCGTCCCTGGTAGGCGACCATCGCCCCCTTCGTGGCGACCACGTCCGGGCCCAGGCCCACCCGCAGCATCCGGGGGGACTGGAGGGTCCAGCGCTCCTGGCTCTGGCGTTCGAAGTTGTCCTGGGCGAAGAGCTCGCTGCGCACGGTGTCCTCCTGGGGGTCGCTGCCTGCTGTCCTGCCCATCGTGGCACCCACAGGCCGGGAACCGCAGCATCCCGGCGGTCGGTAGAGTGGAGGCCGTGACTTCCTCCCACCGCACCCCGTACTACATCACCACGGCCATCGCGTACCCCAACGGCACCCCGCACATCGGGCACGCCTACGAGGTCATCGCGACCGACGTCATGGCCCGGTTCAAGCGGCTGGACGGCTACGACGTCCGCTTCCTGACCGGCACCGACGAGCACGGCCAGAAGATGCAGCAGACCGCGGAGAAGGAGGGCCTCACGGCGCGGGAGCTCGCGGACCGCAACTCGGCGCGCTTCCGCGAGATGGACGACGCCCTGAACATCTCCTACGACCGCTTCATCCGCACCACGGACGCCGACCACTACGCGGCGTCGGCGGCCATCTGGCGCCGGATGGAGGAGGCTGGCGACATCTACCTCGGCAAGTACGCCGGCTGGTACTCCGTGCGCGACGAGGCGTTCTACGGCGAGGAGGAGACCGAGCTCCGCGAGGACGGCGTGCGGTGCTCGACGGGCACCGGCACGGAGGTCACCTGGACCGAGGAGGAGTCCTACTTCTTCCGCCTCTCCGCCTACCAGGACCGGCTGCTGGCCCTCTACCAGCAGGAGGGCTTCGTCCACCCCGAGACCCGCCGCAACGAGGTCGCCTCGTTCGTGCGCTCGGGCCTGGAGGACCTCTCGATCTCCCGCACCACCTTCGACTGGGGCGTGCCCGTGCCCGGCAACCCGGACCACGTGATGTACGTGTGGGTGGACGCCCTCACCAACTACCTCACCGGCGTGGGCTTCCCGGACACCGACTCCGAGACCTTCCGGCGGTACTGGCCGGCCGACGCGCACGTGATCGGCAAGGACATCGCCCGCTTCCACGCCGTGTACTGGCCGGCGTTCCTGCTCTCCGCTGGGCTGCCCCTGCCCAAGCGGGTCATCGCGCACGGCTTCCTGTTCAACCAGGGCGAGAAGATGTCCAAGTCCGTGGGCAACGTCATCGACCCCCACGCCCTCGTGGCCGAGTACGGCCTGGACCCGCTGCGCTTCTTCCTGCTGCGCGAGGTGCCGTTCGGCCAGGACGGCAGCTACTCGCACGACGGGATCAAGAACCGCATCAACTCCGACCTCGCCAACGACCTCGGCAACCTCGCGCAGCGCTCGCTGTCGATGGTCGCGAAGAACTGCGAGGGCCGGGTCCCCGTGCCGGGCGAGCTCACCGCCGAGGACCGCGCCATGCTCGCCGCCGCCGCCGGGCTCTACGAGCCGGTGCGCGCGGAGTTCGACGAGCAGCAGTTCCACCGGGCGCTCGAGCGGATCTGGCGGGTGGTCGCCGAGGCCAACCGGTACTTCACCGCCATGGAGCCCTGGAAGCTGCGCAAGACCGACGCCGAGCGGATGGCCACGGTGCTCTGGGTGACGCTCGAGGTGGTGCGCGTGGTCGGCATCCTCGTCCAGCCGGTGGTGCCGGACGCCGCCGCCCGGCTGCTCGACGTGCTCGGCCAGGCCGAGGGCGGTGCCCGCCTGTTCACCGCCCTGGACACGCCCCTCGCGGCCGGGACCGAGCTGCCCCCGCCCGCGCCGGTGTTCCCGCGCTACGAGGAGCCCGCGGCGCTCCAGGCCTGAGCAGCGGCCCCTGTCCACCATGCGAGACGTCCGTCCACACCGTGGTCGGACGGGCGGAGCTGCTCCTATCCTGGGCCCATGACCCAGCCGACCTCCGCAGCAGCCCCCGCCCACCTGAAGATCGCCCTCGTCCCCGGGGACGGCATCGGCCCCGAGGTCGTGACCGAGGCGGTGAGGGTCCTCGACGCGGTGACCGCCGCCGCCGGCGTCACGGTGGCGAAGAAGGAGTTCGGCCTCGGCGCGCAGCACTGGCTGGACACGGGGGAGACCCTCACGGACCGGACGCTGGACGAGCTGCGGGCCCACGACGCCATCCTGTTCGGCGCCGTCGGCGCCGCCCCGGGGGACCGGAGGGTCCCGTCCGGGATCATCGAGCGCGACGTGCTGCTGAAGATGCGCTTCAGCCTCGACCACTTCGTCAACCTCCGCCCGTCCAAGCTCTTCCCCGGCACCACCAGCCCGCTCTCCACCCCCGGGGACATCGACTTCGTGGTGGTGCGCGAGGGCACCGAGGGCCCCTACGCCGGCAACGGCGGCGTCCTGCGCGGCGGCACCGACGCCGAGATCGCCACGGAGGTCTCGCTCAACACCGCCTACGGCGTGCGCCGCCTCGTGCGCTACGCCTTCCAGCTCGCCGCAGGACGGGAGCGCAAGAAGCTGACCCTGGTCCACAAGCACAACGTCCTCGTCAACGCCGGCCGCCTCTACGCGCGCCTCGTCGAGGAGGTCGGCGCCGAGTTCCCCGACGTCACCGTCGACTACCTGCACGTGGACGCGGCCACGATCTTCCTCACGACCGACCCTGCACGCTTCGACGTCATCGTCACGGACAACCTGTTCGGGGACATCCTCACCGACCTCGCCGGGGCGGTGACGGGCGGCATCGGCCTGGCCCCGGCCGGCAACATCAACGCGGACCGCACCGCGCCGTCGATGTTCGAGCCCGTCCACGGCTCCGCGCCGGACATCGCGGGGCAGCAAAAGGCGAACCCCGTGGCGGCGATCCTCGCGACCGCCATGATGCTGGAGCACCTCGGCCACTCCGGGCCGGCCGCCCGGATCGAGGCGGCCGTGCAGCAGGACCTCGCCGCGCACGGCAACGAGCCCCGCACCACCGCCCAGGTGGGCGACGGCGTGCTCGCCGCCCTGGCCTGAGCCGATCCGGGCGTGCTCCGGGGATAGGCTGGAGCACGGAACCAACAGCTGAGCCCCGCGTGCCGGTCGCCACGGGGTCGACCTCGCAGGGAGACGCAGTGACCACACAGCCCACCACCTTCGCCCACCACCTCAGCCAGGACCCGGTCCCGGACGAGGTCCGCGCGGCGGTCCTCGCCGATCCGGGCTTCGGCACGAACTTCACCGACCACATGGTGAAGATCGACTGGTTCGGGGACGTCGAGAAGGGGACGGGCCGCTGGAGCGACCCCCGGATCGAGCCGTACGGGCCGCTGGTGCTGGACCCGGCCGCGGCCGTGCTGCACTACGGCCAGGAGATCTTCGAGGGGCTCAAGGCCTACCGGCACGCGGACGGCTCCGTGTGGACGTTCCGGGCCGATGCCAACGCCGCCCGGCTCAACCGGTCGGCCCGCCGGCTGGCGCTGCCGGAGCTGCCCGAGCAGCTGTTCCTGGACTCGCTGAGGGAACTCGTGTCGGTGGACGAGCAGTGGGTGCCCGACGGGGACGGCGAGTCCCTGTACCTGCGCCCGTTCATGATCGCCACGGAGGCGTTCCTCGGCGTGCGCCCGTCCCGGCAGGTGCTGTACTCGGTCATCGCCTCCCCGGCCGGCAACTACTTCGGCGGCCCGGTGAAGCCCGTGGACATCTGGCTCTCCCGCGACTACGCCCGGGCCGGCCGCGGCGGCACGGGGGCGGCCAAGTGCGGCGGCAACTACGCCGCCTCTCTGATCGCCCAGATGGAGGGCGACGCCCACGGGTGCCAGCAGGTGATGTTCCTGGACCGCGACCGCGGGGACGCCGTCGAGGAGCTGGGCGGCATGAACGTGTTCTTCGTCTACGAGGACGGCCGCCTGGTGACCCCCGAGCTCACCGGCACGATCCTCGAGGGCGTCACCCGCCGCTCGATCATCCAGCTCGCGAAGGACCGTGGGATGGACGTCGAGGAGCGCCGCTTCACCCTCGACGAGTGGCGCGAGGGCTGGCAGGCCGGGACCATCACCGAGGCGTTCGCGTGCGGCACCGCCGCCGTCATCACCCCCATCGGCCGGCTCGTCTCCGCCGAGGAGACCATCGGCGACGAGGGGGCCCGGCCCGGCGAGGTCACCATGGACATCCGCAAGCAGCTCCTGGAGATCCAGACGGGCCGCGCGGAGGACCCGCACGGCTGGCTGACCCGCCTGGTCTGAGCCGGCGGCCCCCGGTGGCGCCGCCGGGGGCCGCGCGGCCGGCCGCAGGCCGTGGGATAGCCTGGTCCCATGCGAATTGCCAGGTTCACGGTCGACAACGAGATCCACTTCGGCGCGGTGCAGGGCGCCGCCGGCGGGGAGACGGTCACCGTCCTCGCGGGCGACCCCTTCTACACCGGGATCAACCCCACCCAGCAGCGCCACGACATCGCCGACGTCCGCCTCCTGGCCCCCGTGATCCCGCGCTCCAAGATCGTGTGCGTCGGCCGCAACTACGCCGACCACGCCGCGGAGCTGGGCAACGAGCTGCCCACCTCCCCGATGCTGTTCTTCAAGCCCAACACGTCCGTCGCCGGTCCCGGGGACCCCGTGACCCTGCCCCCGTGGACCGAGCAGGTCTCCTACGAGGCCGAGCTCGCCGTCGTCATCGGGCGGATGTGCAAGGACGTCCCCGTGGAGCGCGTGCCCGAGGTGGTCTTCGGCTACACCGCCGCCAACGATCTCACCGGCCGCGACGTGCAGAAGACCGACGGCCAGTGGGCGCGCGCCAAGGGCTTCGACGGGGCCTGCCCGCTCGGGCCCTGGATCGAGACGGACCTCGACACCTCCGCCCTCGCCGTGCGCAGCCGCGTCAACGGAGAGACCAAGCAGGACGGCAACACCCGGGACATGGTCTTCGACGTCCCGTTCCTCGTCTCCTACGTCTCCCAGGCGTTCACGCTCCTGCCCGGCGACGTCATCCTCACGGGCACGCCCGCCGGCGTCGGCATCGTCGACGAGGGCGACCGGATCGAGGTGGAGGTCGAGGGCATCGGCGTCCTGCCGACCGTCCTGCGCCGCTGATCCTCGCCGCCGACCCGCGACACTGATCCGCGACGCCGACCGGCACGAGCCCCGGGGCGCCCGCCCCACCGCACGACCCCACCCGGCCCCGACCGAACCACGAAAGAGCCATGACCGACACGCCCGCCACCCCGGCCACCGCCTCGACCACCGCCTCGCCCGTGCGCGTGCGCTTCTGCCCGTCCCCGACGGGCACCCCGCACGTGGGGCTGATCCGCACCGCGCTGTTCAACTGGGCCCACGCCCGGCACACCGGCGGCACCATGGTCTTCCGCGTCGAGGACACCGACACCCAGCGCGACTCGGAGGAGAGCTACCAGCAGCTGCTCGAGGCGCTGGCGTGGCTGGGCATCGACTGGGACGAGGGCGTCGAGACCGGCGGTCCGCACGCCCCCTACCGGCAGTCCCAGCGCCTGGACGTCTACCGGGACGTGGCGACCCGGCTCCGGGAGCACGGGGCGGTCTACGAGGCGTACTCCACCCCGGAGGAGGTCGAGGCCCGCCACCGGGCGGCCGGACGCGACCCCAAGCTCGGCTACGACAACTTCGACCGCGACCTCACCGAGGAGCAGATCGCGGCGTTCCGGGCCGAGGGCCGGGAGCCCGTGCTGCGGCTGCGGATGCCGGACGAGGACATCGTGGTCCACGACATGATCCGCGGCGAGATCGTCTTCCGGGCCGGTTCCATCCCGGACTACGTGGTGGTGCGCGCCAACGGCCAGCCGCTGTACACGCTCACCAACCCCGTGGACGACGCCCTCATGGAGATCACCCACGTGCTGCGGGGCGAGGACCTGCTCTCCTCGACACCGCGCCAGATCGCCCTGTTCCGCGTCCTGGTCGAGATCGGCTTCGCGAAGTACGTGCCCGAGTACGGCCACCTGCCCTACGTCATGGGCGAGGGCAACAAGAAGCTGTCCAAGCGCGACCCCGAGTCCAGCCTCTTCCACCTCAAGGACAGCGGATTCGTCCCCGAGGGGCTGCTCAACTACCTGGCGCTGCTGGGCTGGTCCCTGTCCGCGGACGAGGACGTCTTCACCGTGGAGCAGCTCGTGGAGCACTTCGACGTCCACGACGTCCTGGCCAACCCCGCCCGGTTCGACCTCAAGAAGGCCACCGCGATCAACGGCACCCACGTCCGCAGGCTCGCCCCCGAGGACTTCCGCGACCGGCTCGTCCCCTACCTGCAGGCCGGCGGCGTGCTGGGGGAGACCCTGGACGAGCGCCAGCAGGACATCCTCGACCGGGCCGCCCCGCTGGTCCAGGAGCGGATGAACCTGCTCGGCGAGGCCCCCGAGCTGCTGTCCTTCCTCTTCGCCGCGGACGACGAGATCGAGGTCGCCGACGACGCCCGCAAGCAGCTCGAGGACTCCGCCGGCGACGTGCTGCGGGCCGCGCTCGCCGCCCTCGAGCCGCTCCAGGACTGGAGCGCCGCCGCCCTCGAGACCGCGCTCCGCGAGGCCATCGTGGACGGGCTGGGCATCAAGCCGCGCCTGGCCTTCGGCCCCGTCCGCACCGCCGTCTCCGGCCGGCGGATCTCCCCGCCGCTGTTCGAGTCCCTCGAGATCCTCGGCAAGGACTCCTCCCTGACCCGCCTGCGCGCGCTCGCCGCCCAGCT
>NZ_BAAGPL010000018.1:26419-29346 GCF_054784195.1 Kocuria himachalensis | reverse complement strand
CGGCCGGCCCGTCGTCGTCGTGGACGTCATCTGCACACACCGGGGCTCTCCGGCGTAGCCTGGGACACGGGGGCGATCACCATGGACCGGACCGACGAGCAGATCGAGGCGATGCGCGCGGGGCGCCCGCAGCACCGCAATCCCGTGCAGCGGGACACCGTCACGTGGCTGCTGACCGGCGCCGCGACGGGGGGCGAGCACGCCCTGCTGCACGTCGAGGTGGAGCCCGGGGGAGAGGTGCTCGCCCACTACCACCACCGGTTCGGGATGCGCCTGCGCGTCCTGGAGGGCGTGCTGCGGGTCCAGGTCGGCCACGTCGTACGGGATCTCGGCGCGGGCGGAGAGGTCGAGGTGCCCGAGGACCACCTGTTCCGCTGGAAGAACCCGGCGGGGACGCCGGCCCGGTTCGTGGTCGAGGTGCGGCCCGCCCACGAGGGCTTCGAGAGGGGCCTGGTGGCCCTGTACGGGCTCGCCCGGGACGGCCGGGTCCGCCGGGACGGCCGGCCGAAGAGCCTGCTCCGCACGGCCCTGCTGATCCAGTGGACCGACATCAACCTGCCGGGGCTCTACCGCTGGCTGGGACCGCTCGTCCGGGCGCTGGCGGGGATCGCCCGCCGCCGGGGCATCGACCGCGAGCTCGAGGACCGCTACTGCGGCTGAGGGCGATTTGCCGCCCCGCCGGAAGGCCGGTATAGTTCTTTTGCGTTGCGCCGGTCGCCGCGGGTAACCGCCGGACCGGGGACGACAGTGGGATATGGTGTAATTGGCAACACTACGGTTTCTGGTACCGTCATTCTAGGTTCGAGTCCTGGTATCCCAGCACTGCTCCATCGGATCAGTACGGCCCCATCGTATAGCGGCCTAGTACGCCGCCCTCTCACGGCGGTAACGCGGGTTCGAATCCCGCTGGGGTCACCACCGCAGAACACCCCCGGACCACACGGTCCGGGGGTGTTCTCACGTCCGGGCACGGAGGCCTGACCGGCGTCCGGGACAGGGTCCGGGACCTGGTACAGTGTACGAGGCCGGTCGCGGGAGACCGCGGTCCAGCTCGGCAGGGCCCCATCGTATAGCGGCCTAGTACGCCGCCCTCTCACGGCGGTAACGCGGGTTCGAATCCCGCTGGGGTCACCACGACAGAAGTCCCCCGGACCACACGGTCCGGGGGACTTCTGCGTTCCCCCGGGACCCGGGGCAGCCTCTTCAGGCCTGCCTGACGGTCGCGTCCACGAGACCCCCGGCGTCACCGATCACTAAGCAGGCTTACATCGTGGCTCCCGCACTGCTACGTTGGCAGGGCGGCGCAGGGCCGTCGCCGAGACCGACCCCGGGACGAAGGAACACGCAATGAACGAGAGCTATGACGTGGTCGTCGTCGGCGGCGGGCCCGCAGGCCTCGCCGGCGCGCTGTGCCTGGCCCGTGCCCGGCGCACGGTCCTGGTGGTGGATGCCGGGGCCCCGCGCAACGACCCCGCCGAGCACCTCCACAACTACCTCGGCCGGGACGGTGACGCCCCGGGGGCCCTGCTCGCGGACGGGCGTGCCGAGATCACCCGCTACGGAGCGGACGTCGTCGCCGGCACGGTGGTCTCCGCGCGCTCCACCGGCGAGGAGGACGGTGACGTCCGGTTCCTCCTGACGCTCGAGGACGGCCGGTCGGTGCGGGCGCGCCGCGTGCTGATCACCTCCGGACTGACCGACGAACTGCCCGACGTCCCCGGCGTGGCGCAGCGCTGGGGACACGACGTCATCCACTGCCCCTACTGCCACGGCTGGGAGTGGCGGGACGAGCCGCTGACGGTGCTGGGCACGGGCCCCCTGGGCGTGCACCAGGCGCAGCTGTTCCGGCAGTGGAGCCACGACATCACGTTCGTGCAGCACACCGCCCCGGCACCGGACGACGAGGAGCGCGAGCAGCTGGCCGCCCTCGGCATCGGATTCGTGGCGGGCGAGGTGTCGCGCGTGGAGGTGGCCGAGAACCGGATCACCGGCCTGCGGCTGGTCTCCGGCGAGCTCGTGCCGTGCCGGGCCGTGGTCGTGGTGCCGCGCTTCACGGTGCGCTCCAGCCTCATCGACTCCCTCGGACTGGGCACGTCCCAGGAGGAGGAGAAAGGCCATGTCGTCGGCACCTGCGTGCCCTCGGCGCCCACGGGCGCCACCGACGTGCCGGGCGTCTACGTGGCGGGCAACGTCACGGACCTCCACGCCCAGGTCCTCGCCGCGGCGGCGGCCGGGCTCAAGACCGGCACCGCCGTCAACACCGACCTGCTGGCCGAGGACCTCGGCCGGGCCCACGCCGGACGCCACCGGGTATGACGCCACAGGACCTGACGGGTCCGGTCGACCGGCAGCGGATCCACGAGGAGATGGAGCGGTCGCGCGAGGTCTTCCACGCCCTCGTCGCCCACGCCGCACGGGACGACCTGCGGCGCCGCTCGTCCGGCACCCGCTGGTCGAACCAGCAGCTGCTGTTCCACATGTACCTCGGATACCTGGTGGTGCGCAGGCTCCGGCCGATCGTGCGCGTGGTCGGCGCGATGCCACCGGACAGCGGCCGCGCGTTCGCCCGGGTCCTGGACGCGGCGCGCCGGCCGTTCCACCTGATCAACTATCTGGGCTCGTGCGGCGGCGGCGCCGTGGTGCGGGGTGCTCGGCTCACGCGGTGGTTCGACCGGACGGTGGAGGTGCTGCACCGTGGTCTGGACACGGAGACCGAGGGGTCCCTGCGGCGGACCATGGCCTTCCCGACCACCTGGGACCCGTGCTTCCGGCGGTCCATGACCCTCGCGGAGGTCTACCGCTACGGGACCGCGCACTTCGAGCACCACCGGCACCAGCTCACCCTGGGCACGACGAGCCCGTGAGGCCCGTCCCGCACCTGGCCGCTGACCGTCGCGAGCACGGTGCGGTGGGTCGGGTCCGCCGGC
>NZ_BAAGPL010000018.1:0-26374 GCF_054784195.1 Kocuria himachalensis | reverse complement strand
CGGCGGAGCCGGGGGCCGGATCAGGCCAGCGAGGCGTCCAGGGTGATGTCCACCGACAGCGCCTGCGAGATCGGGCAGCCGGCCTTGGCCTCCTCGGCGATGCGCGCGAAGTCCTCCGGGGAGATGTTCTCCACCTGCGCCTCGACGGTCAGCTTGACCCCCTTGACGCCCTCGCCCGCCACGAAGGTCACCTCGGCGGAGGAGTCCAGGCGGGTCGGCGGGGTGTCGTTCTGGGCGAGCATGTTGGAGAACGCCATGGCGAAGCAGGTGGCGTGCGCCGAGGCCAGGAGCTCCTCGGGGCTCGTCCTGGGCCCGGCGCCGCTCTCCGCGCGCGTGTCCCAATCCACGTCGAAGGGGCCCAGGCCCGAGCCGCTGAGGCTGGTGGTGCCCGAGCCGTTGAAGAGATCGCCGGTCCAGACGGTGCTGGCCTTGCTGACGACGGGTTTCGGCATAGTTCCTCCTGAGGTCCACGGCAGGCGGACGCTCCGACTGCCGGCGCCGGACGGCGCTGCTGTCACGCTAACGGATCCCGTGCCGCGTGCGACCGGCCGGGGCCGTGTTTCAGCCGTCGGCGCGTGCCGGCCGGACCTGACCGGCACGTGCTAGCCCAGGGGCTTCCGGGGGGTGTCCGGGCCGCGGGAGGTCCCGCGGTCGGCGACGGCACGGGCGGTCGCGTGCGCCGCCCCGGACACGATCCGTTCCAGCGGGCCCCGCCCGAACGCGTGCCGCCAGGCGAGCGCCACGAGGGCGGAGACGACGAGGCAGGCGACGAACCAGAGCAGCGGGCTGCTGTAGTGGACCTCGGTGGCGAGCAGGGCCAGCTGTCCCGTGTACAGGGACAGGGTCATGGCCCCCATGGCCGTGAGCGGCAGCAACCACTTGCCGAACTCCCGCCCGACGAGCAGGCAGGCGCCGAGCGCCGCCATGCTCACGCCGAGGCTCCACGCCACCGAGAGGGGCGTGTTGGTGTGCGGGGCGGAGAGCACCTGCCACCACAGCGAGGAGGTCGGCAACGGCTCGCCGGCGCCGAACACGATGATGTGGTCCAGGTCCGCCCGGGTCAGGGAGGCGATGCTGTAGAGCAGGACGTTGTAGCCGTCCATGCCGTAGAGGAGCACCCAGGAGACGAGCTTGGCGAGGGCCGCGAGACCGAGCCCCGCGGCCAGGAGGCGGGTCTGCAGACGCAGGCTCTTGAGGTTGAGCCGGCCGAAAGCCAGCCCGGCCAGCAGGTACGCCATGTACGTCACGGCCGGGTACGTGCCGGTGAGCGTGAGCTGCCAGAACAGCGCGACCGGTTCGGTGACCAGATGGGCGAACGTCGGGTTGGCGGCGCTGTGCTCCGGCACCACGTCGCCCAGCCAGTGGATCAGGAAGGGCCCCAGCAGCAGGAACGCGCCCGAGCACAGGAACAGGGTCCGCGCCCGCAGCCCGAGGAAGGGCAGCGCGAGCAGGAAGAAGAGCCCGTAGTGGACCAGGATGTTGACGGCCGGCGGGTCCTCCGGCAACAGGTAGTCGACGGTCAGCCCGACCGCCATGATCAGCAGCGCGCGCACCACGATCCCGGCGCGGGCGGCGGTGAGCTCCCGGCCCTTGCGGGGCCTGCGCCCGCCGGTGGAGAAGGCCAGGCTGACGCCGGCGAGCAGGGCGAACAGCGCCGCGGAGTCCCCGGCGAACAGCAACCAGGACAGCGTGGGCCGGTCGTTGTCGGGGTAGGACTGCGGCAGGAAGTGGACGGCCGTCAGCCCGACGAGAGCCAGTCCCCGCGCGGCGTCCACGGCGACCAGGCGCCCGGCCGACCGGCGGGGGTCGAGCCCGCCGACGGTCTCCGCCGTCCGGTCCCTCGTAGGGTGGTCGTTCATGGGTCCCGCCGTCCTGTTCCTCATCCCCGGTCCCACGGTGGGTCGCGCTGAAGGATGTCGTGTGCACTGCCGCCAATCTTCGCATCCGTGCCGGTGGTCGCGGCAACGTTGCGCCGGAAGGCTCAGGAGGCCGCGTGCAGCTCGAGGCCGGGCGGCGGCACGGGCAGTCCGGCGCAGCGGCGGTGCAGGATCTTGGCCCGCATCCGGCGCCGGGCGTCCAGGGCGGCCGCGGCCGGTTCGGCGGGCTCCGCCTCGGGCGCCAGGACCTCCACGGCCTCGCGCAGGGTCCCGTCGTGCTCGACGGCCCGGCGGAGCAGGTCCACTGCGGTCGGCTCGAGCTCGTGCACGCAGGTGAGGTCCACGCTCACCCTCGCCGCGGGGAGCGTCGTGCGGGCCCGCCGCAGGACGGGGTGCAGCGCCTGCTGGTTCGTGCGGGTCAGGGCGCCGGTCACGCTCACCCGGACGCACCGGCCGTCGGGGTCCACCTCGACGAGGACGGAGATCTTGCGCTGCACGGGGTTCGCTCCTTCACGGGGCGGGGACCGCCGCGCCGCCCGATGGTCGACGAGCACACTGTTCTTCCAGGTGCCCGGAAACCATAAGGCACCTTATGGTCGGACTGCAAGCGCGATACCGGGCGCTCGCTCAAGATTTGACGAAGATCCGCTCCCGGACGGCCGATCCGTGCTCCCGGGGCGCGGGCCGGGGGGAGACTGGAGGCATGGACATCCCTGTCGTGGCCTCCGCTCCTGCGGCCGGGCGGGTGCTGGTGGTGGACGACGAGAAGGCCCTCGCGGGCATGGTCGCCTCCTACCTGGCGCGGGCCGGCTACGCGGTCGTCCAGGCGCACACCGGTCCCGGTGCCCTGGCGGCCGCCCGGGCGGAGCTGCCGGACGTGGTGGTCCTGGATCTCGGGCTGCCGGGGCCGGATGGGATCGAGGTGTGCCGGCGGATCCGGGCGTCCGCCGAGTGCTACGTCCTGATGCTGACGGCACGGGGGGACGAGGAGGACAAGCTCGCCGGCCTGGCGGTCGGCGCCGACGACTACATCACGAAGCCCTTCAGCGTCCGGGAGCTCGTGGCCCGCGTGCAGGCGGTCATGCGGCGCCCGCGCACCGGGGCGCCCGTGGTGCGGCCCGGGGCACCGCTCGTGTTCGGGGACCTCGAGGTCGACGTCGCCGGCCGTCAGGTGCGGGTGGCCGGAGTGCCGGCGGCCCTCACGCGCACCGAGTTCGACCTCCTGGCCGCCCTCGCGACGCGCCCCCACGAGGCATTGTCCCGCCGGCGTCTCATCGACGTCGTGTGGGACCCCGCCTGGGTGGGGGACGAGCACATCGTGGACGTCCACATCGGTCACCTGCGCCGCAAGAGCGGGGACGACCCCGCCCGCCCCCGCTGGGTCGACACCGTCCGCGGGATCGGCTACCGGATGGTGTCGCCGTGAGGCCGCCGCGCGAGCGCGGACTGGCCGCGAGCTTCCTGCTCGCCCAGCTGCTCGTGGTGGTCGCGAGCGTGCTCGCCGCGGCGGTCGTGGCGTCCCTGGCCGGCCCGCCGCTGTTCCACGAGCACCTCCTGCGGGCGGGGACGGAGCCCGGCTCCTCCCAGCTCTTCCACGCGGAGCGTGCCTACCGTGACGCCAGCCTGTGGACGCTCGGGGTCGCCCTGCTGACCGCCCTGCTCTGCGCGCTGGCCGTGGCGTCGTCCTTCACCCGCCGGCTGCGTCGCCCGCTCACCGAGCTCACCCACGCCGCCGAGGACATGTCCGGCGGCCGCTACGGGACCCGGGTGCCGCCCATGGGCGCCGGGGCGGAGGTCGACGCGCTCGCGGAGTCCTTCAACACCATGGCCGCCCGGCTCGAGCGCACCGAGCACGTCCGGCGCCGGATGCTCCCCGACCTCGCCCACGAGCTGCGCACGCCGGTCGCGGTGCTCGCGGTGTACCTGGAGGGCCTCGAGGACGGCGTCGCCACGTTCGACGGGTCCACCGGGACCGTCATGGGCGAGCAGCTCGCCCGGCTCACCCGGCCGATCGAGGACATCGACGACGTCTCCCGCGCCGAGGAGGGTCGCATCGTGCTGGAGCGGGAGCACGTCCCGGTGGCCCGGCTGCTGCACGCGGGCGCCGACGCCGCGCTGGAGGCCGGCGCCGACCGCGGTGTGACCCTGCGCGTCGAGGTGGAGCCGGCCGGGGAGCCGGTCGCGGGGACCGTGCTCGTGGACCGGCAGCGCATGGGCCAGGTCCTCGGCAACCTGCTCTCCAACGCCCTGCGGCACACCCCGCCCGGAGGGGAGGTGGTGCTCGGTGCGTGCGGAGGCCCCTCCGGGGACGTGGTGATCCGGGTCGCCGACACGGGCGAGGGCATGACGTCGGAGCAGCTCCCGCACGTCTTCGAGCGCTTCTGCCGCGGGGACACCGCGCGGGACCGCGACCACGGAGGCTCCGGCATCGGCCTGACCATCTCCCGGACCATCGTGGGGGCCCACGGCGGCACCCTCACGGCCGCCTCGCCCGGTCCGGGGGGCGGATCGGTGTTCGTCCTGACGGTGCCCGGCGCCGGGGGCGGCGTCGAGCGGGACAGGCCGGTGGTGCCGTGACGACGAACGCAGCCCTCTTGCTGGATACCCCTAGGGGGTATAAAGTGAGAGCTCTTCCCGGGTGCTGCCGAACCCGCGGCACCCGGCCGCCGCGGAAAGGAGCACCATGAGAATCCCGCAGTCCCACGGCCGCCACGCCGTTCCGGACGACACCCGCACCCGTCACCCCGCCGACGCCGCCACCCACGGACAGGCCATGCCCCACGACCACGCCCACTCCGCCGTGGACGATGACCATGCCGTGCACACCCACGGCGAGCACGCCGGGCACTCCACGGCCATGTTCCGGAACAGGTTCTGGCTCAGTCTCGTGCTGGCGCTCCCCGTGGTGGTCTTCAGCCCCATGGTCGGGCACCTGCTGGGCTACCACGTCCCCGAGTTCCCGGGGGCCGCCTGGATCCCTCCGGTGCTGGGCACGGTGATCTTCCTCTGGGGCGGGGCCCCCTTCCTCAGAGGAGGGCTCACCGAGCTGCGGTCGAAGCAGCCGGGGATGATGCTGCTGATCGCCATGGCCATCACCGTCGCCTTCGTCGCCTCCTGGGTGACGACCCTGGGGATCGGCGGGTTCGACCTCGACTTCTGGTGGGAGCTGGCCCTGCTGGTGGTCATCATGCTGCTGGGCCACTGGATGGAGATGCGCGCTCTCGGGGCGGCGTCCTCCGCCCTGGACGCCCTGGCCGCCCTCCTGCCCGACGAGGCCGAGAAGGTCGTCGACGGGGACACCGTCACCGTGGCCGTCACCGAGCTGGCCGTGGGCGACGTCGTGCTGGTGCGCCCCGGAGCCCGTGTCCCCGCGGACGGGGAGATCGTCGACGGGACAGCGGAGTTCGACGAGTCCATGATCACCGGCGAGTCCAGGGCCGTCGCCCGCGGCGTGGGCGAGACCGTGGTGGCCGGGACCGTGGCCACCGACAACACCGTGCGCGTGCGGGTGGAGGCGGTGGGGGCCGACACCGCCCTGGCCGGGATCCAGCGGATGGTCGCGGTCGCCCAGGAGTCCTCCTCCCGGGCCCAGGCCCTGGCCGACCGTGCCGCCGCGCTGCTGTTCTGGTTCGCCCTGGCCGCCGGCATCCTCACCGCCATCGCCTGGACGGTGCTCGGGCAGCCCGACGACGCGGTGATCCGCACCGTCACCGTGCTGGTCATCGCCTGCCCGCACGCCCTGGGGCTGGCCATCCCCCTGGTCATCGCGATCTCCACCGAGCGCGCCGCCCGCGCCGGGGTGCTGATCAAGGACCGGATGGCCCTGGAGCGGATGCGCACCATCGACGTGGTGCTCTTCGACAAGACCGGCACCCTCACCGCGGGCGCCCACGCGGTCACCGGCACGGCCCCCACGCCCGGGGTCTCCGAGGGTGAGCTGCTGGCCTGGGCGGCGGCCGCCGAGGCCGACAGCGAGCACCCCGTCGCCCGGGCCATCGTCACCGCCGCCGCCCAGGACCCCGAGGCGTCCCGGCTGGGGCTGCACGGCACCGGCTTCACCGCGGCCACCGGCCGCGGGGTGAAGGCCGCTGTCGACGGGTCCGAGGTCCTGGTCGGCGGGCCCAACATGCTGCGCGAGCTCGGCATGTCCACCCCGGCGACGATCACCGCGACCACCCGGGGATGGGTGGAGCGCGGCGCCGGCGTGCTCCACGTCCTCCGGGACGGGCAGGTCATCGGGGCGCTGGCACTGGAGGACGAGGTCCGGCCCGAGTCCCGCGCGGCCGTGGCCGCCCTCCAGGACCGGGGGGTGCGCGTGGCGATGATCACCGGCGACGCCCGCCAGGTCGCCGAGGCCGTCGGCCGTGGTCTGGGCATCGACGAGGTCTTCGCCGAGGTCCTGCCGCAGGACAAGGACAGCAAGGTCCTCGAGCTCCAGTCCCGGGGGATGACGGTCGCGATGGTCGGCGACGGCGTCAACGACGCCCCCGCCCTGGCCCGGGCCGAGGTCGGGATCGCGATCGGGGCCGGGACCGACGTGGCCATGGAGTCGGCAGGCGTCGTCCTGGCGGGCAACGACCCCCGGGCCGTGCTGTCGATGATCGACCTGTCGCGGGCCAGCTACACCAAGATGATCCAGAACCTCGTGTGGGCCACCGGCTACAACGTGATCGCCGTGCCCCTGGCCGCCGGCGTGCTCGCCCCGATCGGTGTCGTCCTGTCCCCGGCCGTCGGGGCGGTGCTGATGTCGGTGTCCACGATCGTGGTGGCGCTCAACGCCCAGCTGCTGCGCCGGCTCGACCTGGACCCGGCGCACCTGGCCGGCACCGACGGCACCGTCCGCACCGACCGGCAGGCTCCTGCCCCAGAGCGGCGCCCCGCGCCGTCCACCTCCTGACGACCCACCCGACCGTCGCACCAGGAGACCACCACACCGACAGACCACCACACCGACAAAAGGACACCTCGTGAAGCGATCCACCACCCTCACCGCTGTCGCCCTGGCCTCCGCCCTGGCCCTGGCCGGATGCGGCACCGACAGCCCGGAGCAGGGCGCCGGCACGGGCCCGCAGACCGCCGCCCCGGCCACGTCCGCCCCGGCCGCCTCCGCACCCGGGGCCACGAGCACCGGGCCGGTCTCCGGGGCCGCGGGGGAGATCTCCGCCGAGCACAACGACGCGGACGTGATGTTCGCCCAGATGATGATCCCGCACCACGAGCAGGCCGTGCAGATGAGCGAGATCCTGCTCGGCAAGGACTCCGTGCCCGGAGAGGTCCGCGACCTCGCCGAGCGGGTCGTCGACACGCAGGGGCCCGAGATGGAGCAGATGCGGGCCATGCTCGCCGCGTGGGAGGCCCCGGCCGTCCCGGAGGCCTCGGCGGCCGAGCACGGCGGCCACGGCTCGGGCATGGTCGACGAGCAGGGCATGAACCGGCTCCGGGAGGCCGAGGAGGGTCCCGAGGCCGCCGAGCTGTACCTGGAGCAGATGACCGCCCACCACGAGGGGGCCATCGAGATGGCCCGGAACCAGGTCGAGGACGGGACGAACCCGCAGGCCCTCGAGCTGGCGCGGGAGATCGTCGAGGCCCAGGAGGCGGAGATCGCCGAGATGGACACGATGCGGCAGGCGCTGTCGAAGGGCTCCTGACCGTCCTGGCCCCGGGCGTCGTCGCGCTTGTGCGGCAGCCGGCGGAGACCGACGAACCGATCGACGAAGGAGGACCGTGATGATGTGGGGCGACGGCATGGGAGGGGGCATGGGCTGGATGTGGCTGTTCTGGCTCCTGCTCATCGTGGGCACGGTGGTGCTGGTGCTCGTGCTGGTGAAGGCGTTCACCGGGAACCCGGGCGGGACCCGGCAGGGCGGCACCGCGCCGCCGCCGACGGGCGGCGGTCCGCGCCGGTCCCGGGAGATCCTCGAGGAGCGCTACGCCCGCGGGGAGATCAGCACCGAGGAGTTCCGGGAGCGGTTGCGGACCCTGGAGGAGGGCGAGCGGTGAGCCCGCTGAGCCGCCGGCAGCTGCTGGCCCTGGGCGCGGCCGGGGCCGGGGCCGCTGCCGTGGGCGGGGCCGGGCTGTGGTGCACCGGCGGCGGTGGCCAGGCCCTCGGCGGCGGCCGGGAGCTGGTGCAGCCGGAGGTGCTCTCCAGCCGCGACGGCGTCCTGGACCTGGCCCTGGAGGCCGCCCCCGCCCGGGTGCGGATCGGGGCGCGGGAGGCGCACGTGCAGGCGTTCAACGGCTCGCTGCCCGGGCCCACCCTGCGGGTCCGGGCCGGGGACACGCTCCGGGTGTCGATGACCGACCGGCTGGAGGCCCCGACGAACCTGCACGTGCACGGTCTGCACGTCTCCCCGGAGGGCCACGGGGACAACCCCTTCGTGAGCATCGGGCCCGGGGAGTCCTTCGACTACGAGTACGTGCTGCCGGACGACCACCCGCCGGGCACCTACTGGTACCACCCGCACCACCACGGGCACGTCGCCGACCAGCTCGCCGCGGGTCTCTACGGCACCATCGTCGTCGAGGACCCCGACCCCGTCCCGGTCGCCCGGGAGCGGGTGCTGGTGATCTCCGACCTCACCCTGGACGGCTCCGGCGACCTCGCCGAGGTCACGCCCATGGAACGGATGAGGGGCCGGGAGGGCGAGACGGTGCTGGTCAACGGCCGGCTCCGCCCCTCGGCCACGGCGGCACCGGGGGAGCGGGAGCTGTGGCGGGTCGTCAACGCCTGCCCGTCCCGGTTCCTGCGCCTGAGCCTGGACGGCCAGACCCTGCGGCTGTCCGGCCGCGACCTCGGCCGGCTGCCCGAGGCGGTCGGGGTCACCGAGGTGACCCTGGCGCCGGGCAACCGGGTGGAGCTGCTGGTGGACACCCGTGAGGGCACCTCCACCCTGGTGGCCGCCCCGGTGGACCGGGGCGGCATGGCCGGGATGATGGGCGGCATGATGGGCGGCACGATGGACGGCACGTCGGGCCGGGGCGGGCCCGGGGACGACCCCGGCAGCGGCGAGCCCGTCGACCTGCTCAGCCTCGAGGTCGCCGGGGAACCGGCCGGGCACCTGGACCCCGTGCCCCCGGGCCCGTCCCTGCGGGACCTGCGCGAGGAGCCGGTCGCGGCCCGGCGCACCCTGGACTTCGCCATGGGCGGCATGGGCGGAGGCATGATGGGCGGCGGGGGAGGCCCGGGCCGGATGATGTCCTTCACGATCGACGGGCAGGAGTTCGACGCCGAGCGCACCGACCAGCGGGTCCGGGTGGGCGCCGTGGAGGAGTGGACCCTGACCAACTCCAGCCCCATGGACCACCCGGTGCACCTGCACGTGTGGCCGATGCAGGTCGTGGCCGAGGAGGGCCGCGACGTCTCCGGAGCGCGGTGGCAGGACGTGGTCAACGTCCCGGCCTTCGGCCAGGTCACGGTCCGGGTGGCCTTCGAGGACTTCGGCGGCCGCTCCGTCTTCCACTGCCACATCCTCGACCACGAGGACCTCGGCATGATGGGCACCCTCGAGGCCCGCTGAGCAGCGGTGGCGGAGTGGCCGGTGGGCGAGCCGGTCCAGGGCGGCCCGCTCCACGCCGCGGCCGATCACCGCGGCCGCCGTGTGCGGATCCGCCGGGCAGGTCCTCGGTGCTACGCTCCGCAGTGAGCCGGGGACCCCGGCGACGACGGCGGGGCCTCCCGCCCTGCCCGTCCGCAGCGCTCCAGCCCGTCCCGGATGGTGGTGATCACCGTTTTCCCGCACCCGTCCCCCGCAGGGACCACCGCCCCCACCCGCACCTTCGGCGTGGAGGAGGAACTGCTCCTCGTGGACGCCGTGACGCTGGAGCCCGCCGCCGCGGGCGTGGCCGCCGTGCGCGCGCACGCCGCCGGTGTCGGCTCCTCCCCGGCGACGGCGCCGGCCCACGCGGTCACCACCGAGCTGCAGCAGGAGCAGATCGAGGTCGCAGGCCCGCCGCTGACCGGTCTCGCCGACCAGGTCGCCGCCATCCGGCAGGGACGCGCCCTGGCCGACGCCGCCGCCCGCGCGGTGGGCGCGCGCGCCGTCGCCCTCGCCTCACCGGTCGGGGCGGGAGCCCCGCACCTCGTTCCCGCGCCGCGCTTCCGGTGGCTCCAGGAGCGCTTCGGGCTGGTGGCCGCCGAGCAGCTGACCTGTGGCCTGCACGTCCACGTGGGCGTCGGCAGCCGCGAGGAGGGCGTGGCCGTGCTGGACCGCATCCGCGGGTGGCTCCCCGTCCTCCTCGCCCTGAGCGGCAACTCCCCGTTCTGGTACGGCCGGGAGACCGGCTTCAGCAGCTACCGCTACCAGGCCTGGGTGCGCTGGCCCACCTCCGGTCCCACGGAGGTCTTCGGGACGGTCGACGAGCACGACCGGCAGCGCGAGGCCCTGCTGCGCTCCGGGGTGCCCCTCGACCTCGGCATGATCTACTTCGACGCCCGGCTCTCCGCCCGCTATCCCACCGTGGAGATCCGGATCACGGACGTGTGCCTGGACGCGGAGCAGGCCGGGGTGCTGGCCGCCCTCGCCCGGGCGCTGGTCGAGACGGCCGCCCGTCAGTGGCGGGCGGGTCTCCCGGCGCCGCCCGTGAGCGCGGCGCAGCTGCGGACCTGGTCCTGGCAGGCCAGCAGGGCCGGCGTCGAGGGACCGCTGATCAGCCCGGCCTCCGCCGCGCCCGCCCCGGGCGGGGACGTCGTGGCCGAGCTGCTCGCCCTCGTGCACCCCGTGCTCGCGGAGTGGGGCGAGGCCGAGCTGGTGGAGTCCGTGGTGGCCCGCGTCGTGCGGGACGGCTCCGGTGCCCGGTGGCAGCGCGCGGCCTTCGCCGCGCGGCAGGACCCGCTCGACGTCGTGCGCCTGGCGCTCGAGGAGACCCACCGATGAGGCTGCGGCGGCACCCCCGGCTCGAGCGGCGGCGCGTCGTCGCCGGCACCCACCCGGTGGACGTGCGCGGGACCTTCGACCCGGCGCGGCCCCCGGTGGTCCTCGTGCACGGCGTCGGCATGTCGGGCCACTACTTCCTGCGCTTCGCGGACGCGCTCGCGGCCACGCACGACATCTACGCCCTGGACCTGCCGGGCTACGGCACGGCACCCCGCCCCCCGCGCGCCCTGACGCCGCCCGAGCTCGGCCGCGTGGTCGCGGACGCGGTCGAGGCGCTGGGGCTGGAGGCTCCCGTCGTCGTCGGCCACTCCATGGGCTGCCAGATCGTGGTGGACGCGGTCAAGGACCACCCCGGCCGGTGGGCCGGCTACGTGCTGGTGGGACCGACCGTCGACCCCACCGCACGTACCCTGCTCCACCAGGGGTGGCGGCTGCTGCGGGACACCCTGCGCGAGCCGCCGCGCACCAACGCCGTGGTCGCCCTCGACTACCTCCGGATGGGCCCGCTCCGCTACCTGCGCACGGCCCAGCACATGCTCCGCGACCGGATCGAGGAGGACGTCCGGGGCTGCACGCCCCCCGGGCTGGTCGTGCGCGGCTCCCGCGACCCCATCGCCCAGCGGGACTGGGCGCGCCGCCTGGCCCGGACGGCCCCCGACGCCGGCTTCCTCGAGATCCCCGGCGCCCCGCACAACGTCCAGCACACCGACCCCCAGGAGCTCGCCGCCGCATGCGCACCCTTCCTCGAGTCCTGCCGACCCGGTCCCCGTCCCGGGAGCCCGGCATGATCCCGCGCCGGCTGGGCGAGACGGGCACGAACCTCACGGCCTGGGCCCGGGACTACGTCTACGCGGTCCGGTGGCAGGCCGCCGGGCTCCTCGGCCGCTGGGACCCCGCGCACTACCGGGGCGCGGGAGAGCCGGGTCGGACGCCGGTCCTGCTGATCCCCGGGATCTACGAGTCGTGGACGTTCCTGCTCCCGGTGGCCGGGCTGCTGCGGGAGCACGGCCACGACGTCCACGTGGTGGAGGACCTGAGGTTCAACACCGGGACCATCGAGGAGATGGCGGCGCTGGTCGACGAGCACATCCGGCGGGAGGGGCTCGAGCGCTGCGTGCTGGTCGCGCACAGCAAGGGCGGGCTGATCGGCAAGTACCTCCTGGCCCACCACAACGAGCGCACCGCGATCCAGGGTCTGGTGGCCGTCAACACCCCCTTCTCCGGCTCCGAGCTCGCCAGGCTCCTGCCCCTCCCGGCGATCCGGGTGTTCCTGCCGCACTCCCCGGAGCTCACCGCGCTGACCACCAGCCGGGAGGTCAACCAGCGCATCGTCTCCGTCTACGGCCTCTTCGACCCCCACATCCCGGGCGGCAGCCGCCTCGAGGGGGCGCACAACGTCCAGCTCGGCACGCGCGGGCACTTCCTGCCGCTGAGCGACCCGCGCGTGCACGAGGCGATCCTCGAGGGGATCGGCACGCTCGCCCGCTGACCCCGCCGGCGGCACCGCGCCCCCCGGGCGTCGTCGACCCGTCCCGGCCGGCGCGGACCCGGCCCGGTGCCGTCGGAGGCGACTGCTACTCTTCGGCCACCGAGAGCTCCCATGACGGGCGCCGGGGGCAGGAACGACGGACGACGTCGGAGAGACGGGTGGGACCGTGGTCGGACTGGGACTGACGCCCTTCCAGGGCTGGGAGGTGATGTCCTGGGCCCTGCTGGTCGCGGCCGCGGCGTGGACCGTGGCGCGGGGCGTCCGGTGGCTCGTGGCACGCTACGGGCAGAACACCCGGTGGGGCCGCAGGTCCCGCACCCGGCTCGGCCTGCGCCGGGCCCGCGACGGCCTGCTGGAGCGCCACGCCGCCGGAGAGCTCACCGAGGACGAGTACCGGGAGCGGCTGCGGCTGCTCGAGCAGGAGGGCCGCTCCGGCCCGTGAACGCCCCCGAACCTCCCGGACCGGCAGTGCCCCGACTCACCGGGCGGGACCGGCAGTGCCCCGACTCACCGGGCGGGACCGAGGCCGTTCCCGGCGAGCGGGCCCTGCGGTCCGCTCCGCCGTGCTCCGGCGGCGGTGCCGAAGGCCTCATCGAATCTTCAGCGCCCCGGGGTTCACCCGGTGGACCGGAAAGCCTACCGTCGGTCGCACGGGGCGTGGCAGCCTCGCGCCCGGTGCCG
Organism: Kocuria himachalensis; assembly: GCF_054784195.1. Classification (NCBI taxonomy): domain Bacteria; kingdom Bacillati; phylum Actinomycetota; class Actinomycetes; order Micrococcales; family Micrococcaceae; genus Kocuria; species Kocuria himachalensis. The sequence continues at coordinate 13,454 of NZ_BAAGPL010000018.1, read as the reverse complement.
GCACCGCGGAACGAGCGGCCGGCGACGACAGGCCGTCGATCGGACGAAGGAGCGGGACCATGACCCACGTGACCTCGATGCTCGAGACCTACCCGAAGGACCTGGGAGGCATCGACCAGCAGAAGCTGGCCGCGTGCATCGCGGCGTGCTTCGAGTGCGCCCAGACCTGCACCGCCTGCGCCGACGCCTGCCTGGCCGAGGACATGGTCGCGGAGCTGACCACCTGCATCCGCAAGAACCTCGACTGCGCCGACGTCTGCGCGAGCACCGGCAGCGTGCTCTCCCGCCATACCGGCGACAACGCCGAGGTCGCCCGCGCGGCGCTCGAGGCGTGCCGGACCGCCTGCGGGTCCTGCGGCGACGAGTGCGAGCAGCACGCGAGCATGCACGAGCACTGCCGGGTCTGCGCCGAGGCGTGCCGCCGCTGCGAGCAGGCCTGCGCCGACCTCCTCGCGTCCCTGGGCTGAGCCCGGCGTCCCGGTGGTTCCCCGGCGCCGGGAGGCCCCCGAGGCGGTCCTCGCCGCCTGCGCCGCGGATGACCTGCGGGAGCCGGGCCGCCGACCCGCGCTCGGGAACAGATCCCCGGGACACCTGGTTGCGCGAAGCATGAAGGCCTTGACGTACGCCCGCTACGGCGGCCCCGAGGTCCTGGAACTGACCTGACCGATCTGCCCGAGCCCAAGGTGCCCCCGGGCTGGGTGCTCGTGAAGGTGCGCAGCGCCGCGATCAACCCGGTCGACTGGAAGATCATGGCCGGTGGCCTCGACCCGCTCATGGAGGTCCAGTTCCCGGTGGTGCCCGGCTGGGACGTGTCCGGGGTCGTGGAGTCCGTCGGCATCGACGTGCCCGAGTGGGCCCCCGGCGACGAGGTGATCTCCTACGCGCGCACCGACTGGGTGCACGGCGGGACGATGGCCGAGTACGTGGCCCTGCCCTCCCGCCTGCTCGCGCCGAAGCCGGCCTCCGTGGACTGGGACCGGGCGGCGTCCCTCCCGCTCGCCGGGCTGACCGCCTACCAGGTGCTCGGCCGCCTGGAGGTCGCCGCGGACCGGACCGTGCTGGTGCACAACGCCTCCGGCGGCGTGGGCGGCTACGCCGTGCAGCTCGCCGTGGCCCGGGGCGCCCGGGTGATCGGCACCGCGTCGGAGGCCAACCACGACTACCTGCGCGGCCTGGGCGCCGAGCCGGTGGTCTACGGGGAGGGGCTGCCCGAGCGGGTCCGGCAGCTGGCGCCCGAGGGCGTGGACGTCGTCGTGGACCTCGTGGGCGGGGTCGTCGAGCAGACCCTCGCCGTCCTGAAGGACGGCGGGCGGCACGCCTCCGTGGCCGACGACGCCGTCGAGGCCCACGGCGGGACGTGGATGTGGGTGCGGCCGTCCGCCGAGGACCTCACCGAACTGAGCCGGCTGGTGGACCGGGGGGCGCTCCGGGTCGAGCTCGCCCGCAGCGTTCCCCTGGCCGAGGCCGTGGAGGCCTACCGGCTCAGCCAGGAGGGGCACGTCCGCGGCAAGATCGCCGTCCGGATGCCGTGAGCCCCCGGCTGCCCCGCGTCGCGTAGGTGCACAGCAGGCTTACTGGCACAATGGCCCTGTGACCGACCAGACAGAGATCCTGAGCGCCCTCGAGGACGCGCGGGCGCTGCTCGCGGCGTCGAACCTCCCGCTGTCCACGACCAACGTGCTGCACGAGCGGGAGGACATCGACCGAGCCGTCGCCCAGCTCGACGACTACGTGCTGCCCCGGGTGCGCTCCCTCGACGCGCCACTGCTCGCGGTGGTCGGCGGGTCCACGGGCGCCGGCAAGTCGACCCTGGTCAACGCGGTCGTGGGCCACCCCGTGACCCGGTCCGGGGCCATCCGCCCGACCACCCGGCAGCCCATCCTGATCCACCACCCGCGCGACGCCGAGGCGTTCTCCACCCAGCGGGTGCTCCCGCACCTGAGCCGCATCCACGCGCAGAAGGTCACCCCCGCCGGCTCGACCGCCGCGGACACCGCCTCCCCGTCCGCGCTGCCCGGCACCGCGGACGGCCAGGCCCTCGTGCTGCTCGCCGAGCCCCGCATCCCCGAGGGCGTCGCCCTGCTCGACGCCCCGGACGTCGACTCGATCTCCGACGAGAACCGCCGGCTCGCGGGACAGCTGCTCGCCGCCGCCGACCTGTGGCTGTTCGTGACCACCGCCAACCGCTACGCCGACGCCGTGCCGTGGCGACTGCTCGTCGAGGCCGCCCAGCGGGACATCACGGTGGCCGTGGTCCTCGACCGGGTCCCGCACGGGCTGGAGGCCGAGATCGAGGACGACCTCCGGCGGATGCTCGCGGAGCAGGGCCTCGGCGACGCCCCCGTGTTCACCGTCCCGGAGTCACCGCTCAACGAGATGGGCATGCTCCCGCCCCACGTCGTCGCCCCCGTCGTGGACTTCCTCGCCGAGCTGGGCCGCAACGCCGCCTCCCGCTCGGAGATCGCCCGCCGGACCCTCGGCGGCGCGGTGCGCTCCATCGCCGAGCGCACCGGCGCGGCCGGGACCGCGGTGCTCTCCCAGCAGCGCGTCGAGGCGCAGCTGCGCAACGACGTGGACCGTGCCTTCGACGAGGCGCTCACCGCCGTCGTCGAGTCGACCCGCGACGGGATGCTGCTGCGCGGGGAGGTCCTCGCCCGCTGGCAGGACTTCGTGGGCACCGGCGAGTTCTTCCGCAACCTCGAGGCCGGGATCGGCCGGATGCGCGACCGGCTCACCGCCTTCCTCAGCGGGAAGCCCGCGCCCGAGGTGCAGGTCGAGGAGGCCATCGAGACCGGCCTGCAGACCGTGATCGTCGAGGAGGCCGCCCGCGCCTCCGAGACCGCGGAGCGCCGCTGGCAGGACGAGCCCGCCGGCCGGGTCCTGCTCGGCGGGTCCGACCTCGGCTCCCTGCCCCCGGACTTCCGCGAGCGCACGGCCGAGCAGGTGCGCGCCTGGCAGGGCGACCTCATGGAGCTGATCCAGCGGGAGGGCGCGGACAAGCGGACCAAGGCGCGGGCCATGTCCCTGGGCGTCAACGCGCTGACCGTCATCCTCATGATCGGCGTGTTCTCCATGACGGGCGGGCTCACCGGACTGGAGGTCGGCATCGCCGGCGGCTCCGGCGTGGTGGGCACCAAGCTGCTCGAGGCGGTCTTCGGGGAGGACGCCGTGCGGCGGATGGCCGAGGACGCCCGCAAGAACCTCGAGTCCCGGATCCACACGCTCATGGACCAGCAGGCGTCCGTGTTCCTGCGGCGCCTCGACGTCCTGGACGGGCACCCGGAGGCGAACGAGCTCGCGGCCGTGGCCGAGCGCATCCGCACCGCGGGCCGCACGCTGGGGGAGAGCCGGTGAGCCCCGCCCGGCAGAGCGCCCCCACCCTCTCCGAGCGGCTCACGGCGCTCGCGCGCGCCACCGAGCTGGCCTCCGGCCGCCTCGACGAGGACGCCGTGGCGGCGTCCCGCACCGTCCTGGACCGCGCCGCCGAGCGGCGCTCCCTGTCCGCCGACCACACCGTGGTGGGCTTCTTCGGGGCGACCGGCTCCGGGAAGTCCACCCTGTTCAACGCGGTCGTGGGGCGGGACATCGCCCGGTCCGCGGCCCGCCGCCCCACCACCTCGGAGCCGCTGGCCGCCGTCTGGGGGGAGCAGGGCAGCGAGGCCCTGCTGGACTGGCTCGGCGTCTCCCAGCGCCACCACGTCGACACGCCCCTGCCCATGGCGCACGAGGACACCGGCCGGTGGACGCGCGTCAAGGAGCGGATCACGGGCGCCCCCGCACCGGAGGGGCCCGGCGGGCTGATCCTCCTCGACCTGCCGGACTTCGACTCCGTGAGCCTGCACCACCGCACCATCGTGCAGCGCCTCGTCGGCATGGTCGACGTCGTGGTGTGGGTCGTGGACCCGCAGAAGTACGCCGACGCGATCATCCACCAGGAGTTCATCGCGCCGCTGGCCCGCCACGGGGCCGTGACCATGGTGGTGATGAACCAGGTGGACCGGCTGCCGCCCGCGGAGGTCCCCGCCGTGATGGCCTCCCTCGAGGAGCTCGTGGCCCAGGACGGGCTGCCCACCACCGGGCTCTCGAAGCCGGTGGCCGTCTCCGCGGTGACGGGGGAGGGCGTCGAGGCCCTCCGCGCCCGGATCCGTCAGGTGGCGGACACCCGGGCCGCGGCCGGCGCCCGGCTCGACGCGGACGTGGACGACGCCGCCGAGCGGCTCGCCGAGGCCTCCGGTGACGGGGAGCCGGCCGGGATCACCGAGCCGGCGCAGGAGCGGCTCACCGACGGCCTGGCGCAGGCCGCCAACGTGCCCGGGATCGCCCGGGCCGCCGGGAGGTCCTACGCCCTGCACGCCGCGGGCCACACCGGGTGGATCCCCACCCGGTGGCTGCTGAAGTTCCGCAAGGACCCGATGCGGCGGCTGAACCTCGACCGGGGCGGGACCGTGAACCCGGAGATCAACCGGACGTCCCTGCCGCCCATGGCCGCCGCCCAGCGGGCGGCGGCCGACTCCGCGGTGCGCACCTTCGCCCACGACGCCGCGGACGGGGCCGCGGAGCCGTGGACCCGGTCCGTCCGGCAGGCCGCGCGCACCCACGAGCAGAGGCTGCCGGACGCGATCGACCAGGCCGTCGCCCGCACCGACTTCCGGGCCGGACGGAACTCGTGGTGGTGGCTCGTCCTCGACGTCGTCCAGTGGCTCGCGATGCTCGCGGTGGTCGTGGGCCTGCTCTGGCTCCTGGGGATGTTTCTGCTCGAGTGGTTCCAGATCCCCGCCCCGCCGCCCCCGTACGTCGAGGGCTTCCCGCTGCCCGTGCCCACGCTGCTCGTCCTCGCCGGGGTGGTGCTCGGGATCTTCGTGGCCCTGACCGGCCGGATCCTCGCCGGCTTCGGCGCCCGGATGCGGGAGCGCTCGGTGCGGCGCCGGCTGCGCGCGTCGGTGGCCGAGACGGGCCGGCGCACCGTCGTCGAACCCGTGCGGGCGGAGCTCGACGCCTTCGCCGCCTTCCGGAAGGCCCTGTCCCTCCTGCGCGGCTGAGCCCCGGGCACGGTGACGCCGTGGACGACGCCCCGCCGGGGCGGCCCTCGGCGGGGCGGTCCGAACGCCCCCACGGCCTCCGGACCGCGGCGGACCCCCGAGGACGGTGGGCCCGCCGCGGGGCGGAGGCCATCGGCGTGGCTGCCGGGGTCCGGCTACTGGGCGGTGGCCCTAACCGCCTCCGTGAGCTGGCGCGCCGTCTGCACCACGACCTCGGCGTGCAGCCGGCCCGGCTGACGGGTGAGCCGTTCGATCGGCCCGGAGATCGACACCGCGGCGATCACCCGGCCCGAGGGCCCCCGCACCGGCGCCGAGACGGAGGCGATGCCCGGCTCGCGCTCGCCCAGCGACTGCGCCCAGCCCCGGCGGCGCACCCCGGCCAGCACGGTCGCGGAGAACCGCGCGTGGCGCAGTCCCTCGAGCAGGCGGTCGTGGTCCTCCCACGCGACGAGCACCTGCGCGGCGGAGCCCGCCTTCATCGACAGCTGCGTGCCCACCGGGATCGTGTCCCGCAGCCCGATCGGCCGCTCGGCGGAGGCCACGCACACGCGCCAGTCGCCCTGCCGGCGGAAGATCTGTGCGGACTCCCCGGTGGCGTCCCGCAGGTGCATCAGGACGGGGCCGGCGGCGGCGATCAAGCGGTCCTCGCCGGCCGCGGACGCCAGCTCCACGAGCCGGGAGCCGAGCACGAACCGGCCCTGGATGTCCCGGCCCACGAACCGGTGGTGGGCCAGCGCCACGGCCAGCCGGTGCACGGTGGGACGGGCGAGCCCCGTGGCGCTCACCAGCTGGGCGAGCGTCGCCGGGCCGGCCTCGAGGGCGTCGAGGATCACCGCGGCCTTGTCGACCACCCCCACGCCGCTGGGGGCGGTGGTCGACGTCAGCGCGAGCGCCCCCCCGGTGCCCTGCCCGCCGAGGGGCGTGCCGAGCGGCGCGCCGGACGGATCCATGTGTCCAGATGTGTCCATGGGTTGATACTGCCGTCTCAGAATGTGAGAAGCAAGCCCGAAAGGTGGCCCGGCGCGACCCGGGCACCGACCATGGAGGAAACACGTTGCACAGGCAGCACGGAAGGATCCGCCATGCCGGACTACCAGTCCTCGACCCCCTCCACGACCTCCGCCACGGCCTCCGGGGCCGCGGGCGGGCGAACCCTCGCCGAGAAGGTCTGGGCGGACCACCTCGTGCGCCAGGGCGAGGACGGGCGGCCGGACCTGCTTTACATCGACCTGCACCTGCTCCACGAGGTCACCTCGCCGCAGGCCTTCGAAGGGCTGCGCCTGGCGGGCCGACCGCTGCGCCGTCCCGAGCTGACGATCGCCACGGAGGACCACAACACGCCCACGCAGGACATCTTCTCCCGCATCGCCGACGACACCTCCCGGAAGCAGATCGAGACCCTGCGGGCCAACTGCGCCGAGTTCGGTGTGCGCCTGCACCCGCTCGGGGACGCCGAGCAGGGCATCGTGCACGTGGTGGGTCCCCAGCTGGGGCTCACCCAGCCCGGGATGACCGTGGTCTGCGGTGACTCCCACACCTCCACCCACGGCGCGTTCGGCGCGCTGGCCTTCGGCATCGGCACCTCCGAGGTCGAGCACGTGATGGCCACCCAGACGCTGCCGCTGGCCCCGTTCCGGACCATGGCCATCAACGTCGAGGGCACGCTGCGCCCGGGGGTGTCCGCCAAGGACATCATCCTGGCCGTGATCGCGAAGATCGGCACCGGCGGCGGACAGGGCTACGTCCTGGAGTACCGGGGCTCGGCCATCCGCGCCCTGTCCATGGAGGCGAGGATGACCATCTGCAACATGTCGATCGAGGCCGGCGCGCGGGCGGGCATGATCGCCCCCGACGACACCACGTTCGACTACGTGCTGGGCCGCCCGCACGCGCCGGCCGGTGCCGACTGGGACGCGGCCGTGGCGTACTGGCGGACCCTGCGCACCGACGAGGACGCCGTCTTCGACGCCGAGGTCTTCCTCGACGCGGACGAGCTCGAGCCGTTCGTCACCTGGGGCACCAACCCCGGCCAGGGCGTCCCGCTGTCCCAGTCCGTGCCCGACCCCGAGGACATCGGGGACGAGAACGACAAGGCCAACGCCCGCCGGGCCCTGGAGTACATGGGCCTGGCCGCCGGCACGCCGATGAAGGAGATCCCGGTGGACACCGTCTTCCTGGGCTCCTGCACCAACTCCCGGATCGAGGACCTGCGGGCGGCGGCGGAGATCGTCAAGGGCCGCGCCAAGGCCGCCAACGTCCGGATGATGGTGGTGCCCGGCTCCGCCAAGGTGCGGCTGCAGGCCGAGGCCGAGGGCCTGGACCGGGTCTTCAAGGAGTTCGGCGCGGACTGGCGCTTCGCGGGCTGCTCGATGTGCCTGGGCATGAACCCGGACCAGCTCGCCCCGGGGGAGCGGTGCGCCTCGACGTCGAACCGCAACTTCGAGGGCCGGCAGGGCAAGGGCGGGCGCACCCACCTCGTCTCGCCCGTGGTGGCCGCCGCCACCGCGGTCCGTGGCACGCTGTCCTCCCCGTCCGACCTCGACGTCCCCGGCGACGTCGCCATCCCGGCCTGACCGGCACCTCGAACCCAGGAAGGATCCTCCCATGGAGAAGTTCACCACCCACCGGGGTGTCGGCGTCCCGCTGCGCCAGTCCAACGTGGACACCGACCAGATCATCCCGGCCGTCTACCTCAAGCGGATCACCAAGACCGGTTTCGAGGACGCCCTGTTCGCCGCCTGGCGCAAGAACGAGGACTTCGTGCTCAACCGGGAGCCCTACCGGCACGGCTCGGTGTTGGTGGCCGGACCCGACTTCGGCACCGGGTCCTCCCGCGAGCACGCGGTGTGGGCGCTGCGCGACTACGGCTTCCAGGCCGTGATCTCCTCCCGGTTCGCGGACATCTTCCGCGGCAACTCGGGCAAGCAGGGCCTGCTGGCCGCGCAGGTGGACCAGGCCGACGTCGAGCTGCTGTGGAAGCTGATCGAGGAGCACCCCGGCACCGAGATCGAGGTGGACCTCGAGTCCCGCACCGTGACCTGCGACACGGTCACCGTGCCGTTCGCCATCGACGACTACACGCGCTGGCGCCTGATGGAGGGCCTGGACGACATCGGCCTGACCCTCCAGCGCGAGGAGGACATCACTGCCTACGAGGCCCGCCGGCCCGCGTTCAAGCCGACCACGCTGCCCGCCCGCACCTGACCTCGCCGCCCCGGCACGGCCCGGCGGAGCCCGCCACGGCCCGCCGGGCCTCGTGCTGTCCCGGACACGCCCGCCCCTGTGCGAGGGCCCGCGCCGGGGAACCTACACTGTACGGGTGCCGCTCCCGCTCGGGGGTGGCCCGGCAACAGCAGATCGGAAGGTCATGAGCAGCGCACTGCACATCACGGGCGGGATCCCCCTGTCCGGGCAGGTCACCGTGCGAGGTGCCAAGAACCTCGTCCCCAAGGCCATGGTGGCCGCCCTCCTGGGCTCGACACCGTCCGTCCTGGCGAACGTGCCCCAGATCAAGGACGTCCAGGTCGTCACCAACCTGCTGGCGCTGCACGGGGTCGACGTGGGGCGCGAGGACGGCCGGCTGTCCCTGGACCCCTGCAACGTCACCACGGCGCGGCACGCGGACATCGACGCCCACGCCGGGGACTCCCGGATCCCGATCCTGCTGTGCGGGCCCCTGCTGCACGCCATCGGCGAGGCGTTCATCCCCGACCTCGGCGGGTGCAAGATCGGCGACCGGCCCATCAACTACCACCTCGACGTGCTGCGCCACTTCGGCGCTCGCGTCGAGAAGCTGGAGTCCGGGATCCGGATGAGCGCCCCGCACGGACTGCACGGCGCCAAGGTCGAGCTGCCCTATCCCTCGGTCGGCGCGACCGAGCAGGTGCTGCTCACCGCCACCCGGGCCGACGGCCACACCGAGCTGCGCGGCGCGGCCACCGAGCCCGAGATCATGGACCTCATCGCGATCCTGCAGAAGATGGGCGCCATCATCACCGTCCAGACCGACCGGGTGATCCGCATCGAGGGCGTCCCCGAGCTGACCGGCTACCGGCACCGGGCCATGCCCGACCGGATCGAGGCGGCGTCCTGGGGCTCCGCCGCGCTCGCCACCGGCGGCGACATCTTCGTGGCCGGGGCCCGGCAGTCCGACATGATGACCTTCCTCAACACCTTCCGGAAGATCGGCGGCGGCCTCGACATCACGGAGGACGGCATCCGCTTCTTCCACCCCGGCGGGGACCTCAACCCGCTCATCGTCGAGACCGACGTGCACCCCGGCTTCATGACCGACTGGCAGCAGCCGCTCGTGGTCGCCCTGACCCAGGCCACGGGCGTGTCCATCGTGCACGAGACCGTCTACGAGAACCGCTTCGGCTTCACCGCCGCCCTCAACCGGATGGGGGCCACGATCCAGCTGCACCGCGAGTGCCTGGGCTCCGTGCCGTGCCGCTTCGGGCAGCGCAACTTCGTGCACTCGGCCGTGATCTCCGGGCCCACCCCGTTGCACGCCTCCGAGATCAACATCCCCGACCTGCGCGGCGGCTTCTCCCACCTCATCGCGGCGATGGCCGCCGAGGGCACGTCCCACGTCACGGGCGTGGAGCTCATCGAACGCGGCTACGAGCACTTCACCGACAAGCTGACGGGGCTCGGGGCGTCGTTCGAGCTCGACGGCGCGTGAGTCGGGCCCGCCGATGAGCCGCACCTCGAACCGCCGCCTGTTCCGCGTGCTCGCGGGCGTCGTCAAGCCGGCCTACCGGCTGGTGGCCCGGCTGCGCTGGACGGGGGAGGAGCACCTGCCCGCCGAGGGAGGGTTCATCGTGGTGCCCAACCACCTCACCGAGCTCGATCCCCTGACCGTCGCCATCACGCTCTACGACAACGGGATCATGCCGCGGTTCCTGGCGAAGGAGTCGCTGTTCCGCGCCCCCGGGGTGGGGGCGGTGCTCTGGGCCACGGGCCAGGTCCCCGTGCTGCGCGGCACGGCCGACGCCGCGGCGGCGCTCACGGCCGCCCGCGCCGAGCTCGCCTCCGGCGGCGCCGTGGTGATCTACCCCGAGGGGACCCTCACCAGCGACCCCGAGCGGTGGCCGATGACCGGGCACACGGGTGCCGCGCGCCTGGCCCTGGCGACCGGGGTCCCGGTGGTCCCGATCGCGCACTGGGGCGACCAGGAGGTGCTGGACCACGACCGCTCCACCGGCCGGCGCACGGTCAGCCTCTTCCCCCGGAAGGACGTGCGCGTGCGGATCGGACCGCCCGTGGACCTCACGCCGTGGCGTGACGACGTCCCGGACCTGACCCATCCGGTGGGCCGTCACGCGGTCCAGCTCGAGGACGCCACCGACGCCGTCATGCGCGCCGTGACCCGGGAACTGGCCGTGCTGCGCGGGACGGACGCGCCGGCCGCCCCGTGGGACCGCCGCCGAGGAGGCCGCCTGTGACGAGGCCCGAGACCACCGCCCTGCTCCCCGCCGGGCTGCCCGCCGCCGGGCCGCGGAGGATCGCCGTCCTCGGCGCCGGGTCCTGGGGCACGACCTTCGCCAAGATCCTCGCCGACAGCGCCCGGGAGTCCGCGCACGCCCGCGCCGAGCCGGTCGGACGGACCGTGGCGCTGTGGGGACGCAGCACCCCCGCGATGGACCACACCGCGCGCACCCGCGTCAACGACCGCTACGTCCCCGGCATCCGGCTGCCCGAGCGCCTGGAGATCACCGCCGACCTCGCCGCCGCCGTGCGCGGGGCGGACCTCGTGGTCCTCGCCGTGCCGGCCCAGTCCCTGCGCGCCCAGCTGGCCGCCGTGGCCGGGCACCTCGAGCGGGACGCCGTGGTGCTGTCCCTCGCCAAGGGTCTCGAGCGGGACACGGGGCTGCGCATGAGCGAGGTGGTCGCCGAGGAGCTGGGGCGGGACACGGGCCTGGGCGCCGAGCACTGGCGGGCGCGCACGTGCGTGCTCTCCGGGCCGAACCTGGCCATGGAGATCGCGGAGGAGCAGCCCACGGCCTCCGTCGTCGCCGCCACCGCCGCGGAACTGGCCACCTGGGTGGCGCACGCCTGCCGGACCCGCTACTTCCGCCCCTACACGAACACCGACGTGGTGGGCACCGAGATCGGCGGTGTCGTCAAGAACGTCATCGCCCTCGGCGTGGGCATCGCCGACGGCCGCCACTTCGGGGAGAACTCCAAGGCCTCCATCATCACCCGAGGGCTCGCCGAGACCACCCGGCTCGCGCTCGCCCTCGGCGGGAGGCTGGAGACCCTCTCCGGCCTGGCCGGGCTGGGGGACCTCGTGGCCACCTGCTCATCGCCGCTGTCCCGCAACCGCACCGCGGGCCGGCTCCTCGGCCTGGGCCTCACCCCCGCGGAGGTCCAGGAGGAGATGACCCAGACCGCCGAGGGCATCAAGTCCGCCCCGGCCGTGCTCGCCCTGGCCCGCCGCCACGGCGTCGACATGCCCATCACCGAGGCCGTCGTGGCCATCCTCCGCGAGGAGATCACCATCGACGACGTGGCCCCGCTGCTGCTGGGCCGCGAGATCAAATCCGAAGGGACCGCCCCATGACCCCCCGCCCCTGCGTCGCCGTGCTGTTCGGCGGACGCTCCAGCGAGCACGCCATCTCCCTCATCACGGCCCGCGGCGTCCTGCGCGCCATCGACCGGGAGAAGTGGGACGTGGTGACCGTCGGCATCGCCGCCTCCGGCGAGTGGTTTCTCTGCCCCCAGGAGGAGCTGGAGGCCCTGCTCGACGCGAACCCGATCGCCGAGCTGCCCGTGGGCGACGCGCTGGTGAGCCTGCCGCTGAAGGTCGGGGAGAGCGAGCTCATCGTGCGCCAGGACGGTCCCTGCGGGCAGACCGTCAGCCGGGACCGGCACATCGACGTGGTGCTGCCCCTGCTGCACGGGCCCTTCGGCGAGGACGGCACCCTGCAGGGCCTGCTCGAGCTCGCCGACCTGCGCTACGTGGGCTGCGGCGTCACCGCCTCCGCGGTGGGCATGGACAAGCACTTCATGAAGCTCGCCTTCGAGGCGGCGGGCCTGCCGGTGGGCCCCTACACCGTGGTGACCGACCGGCAGTGGGCCGTGGACCCCCACGGTGTGCGCGAGCGCATCGCCGCCCTGGGCTTCCCCGTGTTCGTCAAGCCCGCGCGCGCGGGGTCCTCCTTCGGCATCACCAAGGTGGACCGCGCCGAGGAGCTGGACGCCGCGATCGAGACCGCCCGCGAGCACGACCGCAAGCTGGTGGTCGAGGCGGGGATCGTGGGGCGGGAGATCGAGTGCGCCGTCCTCCAGGGCCGCGGGACCGGCGCCGCCCGGACCTCCATGCCGGGCGAGATCGAGATCGTCGACGAGCACGCGTTCTACGACTTCGAGGCGAAGTACGTCTCGCAGGCCTCCGCGAGGCTCAGCTGCCCCGCGGACCTGCCGGAGGAGGCGATCGGGGAGATCCGCCGCAGCGCCGTGACCGCCTTCGAGGCGCTGGACGGGGAGGGCCTGTGCCGTGCGGACTTCTTCTACACCCCCGACGGGCGGGTGGTCATCAACGAGGTCAACACGATGCCCGGGTTCACGCCGATCTCGATGTACCCGCGGATGTGGGCCGCGTCCGGGCTCGACTACGCGGGGCTGATCGACGAGCTCCTGGGCCTCGCCCTGGAACGGCCGGTGGGGCTGCGCTGAACCGCGGCACGGCGCCGGGCGCGGAGCCCCCGGCTCACGGTGCGGGCGAGGCGGTGACGACGACGTTCCTGCCGACCGCGTCCTGGGTGTAGCAGCTGATCAGGACGATGCGGTTCGGGACGACCCGCCAGATCTCGCTGTCCTTCAGCGTGTCCTTCTCGTAGGTGGTCACCGAGTCCACCACGTAGTCGAGGGTCCCGTCCACGGTCTCCACCTCGAGCTCCTGCCCGACGAGCGCCGGGTCGCTCAGCTTGTTGAAGGGCAGCTCGAGCTTGTCGTAGCTGTGCCCGGCGATGTACGTGGTGTTCGTCGACCCCTCGCCGGGCATCCCGTACGGCGTGAGCCGGTAGCCGCTGTAGGTCTGCGGCGGCACGAGCGAGCCGCCCGCGAGGTCCTCGTCCGTCGGGTCGTAGGGGAGCACGTCGGCGTCGAAGCCGACGGAGTCGATGCTCAGGCGTACCGGCGACGCGGCGGTCGGCACGTGCCCCAGGAGGTGCTGGGCGATGAACCACTGGTTCATCAGCGCCACCCACAGCACGGCGGCGCACAGCGTCATCACGGCCGCTCGCGGCGCCAGCGGATCCCTCTCCGTGGCCGGGGCGGGACGCGGCGACCCCGTCAGGGTGCTCGATGCCATGCGGTGCTGTCCTTGTCTGCTCTGCGCTGTCGTCCTGTGCGTCGCACCGGGTGCGGTGCCGTGCCGGCGCCGCCCCGCGGGCGGCGCCGGCACGGCCC
>NZ_BAAGPL010000017.1:442-103065 GCF_054784195.1 Kocuria himachalensis | reverse complement strand
TTGGACTCCAGCCGGGTGCGCTCGAGCATGTTCATGAAGTCCATGTTCCCGCCCACGTTGAGCTGGTAGGTGCGGTCCAGCACGTACCCGCGGTCCTCGAACAGCTTCGCCAGGACGCGGTGGGTGATGGTCGCCCCGATCTGGGACTTGATGTCGTCGCCGACGATCGGCACCCCGGCCTCGGTGAACTTCTGCGCCCACCCCGGGTCGGAGGCGATGAACACGGGCAGCGCGTTGACGAAGGCCACCCCCGCCTCGATCGCGGCCTGGGCGTAGAAGCGGTCGGCCTCCTCGGAGCCCACGGGCAGGTAGGACACCAGGACGTCGGCGCGTGCGTCCTTGAGCGCCTGCACCACGTCCACGGGCTCGGCGGCCGACTCCTCGACCATCGCCCGGTAGTACTCGCCCAGCCCGTCCAGGGTGGGTCCGCGCTGGACGGTGACCCCAGAGTGCGGGACGTCGGCGAAGACGAGGGTGTTGTTCTCCCCGGCCGAGATCGCCTCGGAGAGATCCAGGCCGACCTTGGCGGCGTCGACGTCGAAGGCGGCCACGAACTGCACGTCGCCCACGTGGTAGTCGCCGAACTGCACGTGCATCAGCCCGGGGACGGTCTCGGCCGGGTCGGCGTCGGCGTAGAAGTGCACGCCCTGGATCAGGGAGGAGGCGCAGTTGCCGACACCGGCGACGGCCACGCGAATGGGATGGTGGGACACGGGACTCCTTTGTCTGGTCGTCTGGGTCCCGTCCCCGGCGCACGCCGGGCGGACCCCCGCACGGGCGCCCGGCGCCCGGCCGGGCAGGACCCAGCGCTCCAGTGTAGTGCCCGCCGGGGGCGGGCCCGGCCCGGCGGGCGGCCGGCCGGCGGGCTCAGAGCGCGCTGAGCAGCAGGCCCAGGGCGAGCACGAGGAACAGCACGCCGGCGGCGAGCTCCACGGCGGCCCCGTGCCGCCGGAAGCCCGCGGCCAGCCGCTCGACCGAGCCGACCCACGCGACCGCGGCGAACCAGGCGAGGCCCACGGCCACGAGCAGCACGAAGACCAGGGCCGTCTCCCACCACAGCGCGCCCGCCGGGACCACGTTGGCGAACAGCGCCACGAAGAAGATGATGGCCTTCGCGTTGGAGAGGTTCGTCACGAGCCCGAGCGCGAAGGCCCGTCCGGGGGTGACGGTGCGCCCCGGCGGGGCCGGCGGCTCCCCCGGGACGCTCCCGGGCCCGCGGCCCGCCGCGCTCGGCACCCGGTCCGGCACGGCCCGGGCGGCGAGACCCGCCCGGATCCCGCTCACCCCCAGCCAGCCGAGGAACAGCGCCCCGGCCACCTGGACGACCCGCTGGAGCGGTTCGGCCTGGCCGATCAGGACGGTCACCCCCGTGAGGGAGAGCGTGATCCACACCAGGTTGCCGGTCATCACGCCCACCGCGGTGAGCACGCCGGCCGTCCGGGAGCCCAGCGACGCGTTGCGCAGGATCACCAGGACGTCCGGGCCGGGGGCGACGATCCCGGCGATCCACAGCCCGAGCAGGGCGAGGTACTGCGAGGCCTCCACGGCTACCGGGCCCCGCCGCTCACGCGGTCTTGGAGTCGCGGGCGCCCGCCCAGATGTTGATGTCGGAGTCCGTGGCCAGCCGGTCGATCGCGTCCAGCTCCTCCGTGGTGAAGGAGAGCCGGTGCACGGCGCCCACGCTGTCCTCGAGCTGCTGCGGCGAGGAGGCCCCCACGAGCGCGGTACTGACCTGACCGTCCGGCTGCTCGCGCAGCACCCAGGCGATCGCCATCTGGGCCAGGCTCTGCCCGCGCGCGGCGGCGATGTCGTGCAGCCCGCGGACCTTCTCCAGGGTCGTGTCGGTCAGCCACTCGGGGTTGAGCGACTTCTCCGCCGCGGCCCGGGAGTCCTCCGGGACCCCCTCCAGGTACCGGTCCGTGAGCATGCCCTGCGCCAGGGGGGAGAACACGATCGAGCCCATCCCCGCCTCCGTCAGGGCGCCCAGCAGGGAGGTCCCCGAGGGGCCGGGGGACTCGATCCACCGGTTGAGCAGCGAGTAGGACGGCTGGTGGATCAGCAGCGGCGTGCCCAGTTCCCGCATGATCTGCTGGGCGCGCAGGGTCAGCTCGGCGTTGTAGGAGGAGATCCCCACGTACAGGGCCCGCCCGGAGCGCACGATGTGGTCGAGGGCCCGCATGGTCTCCTCCAGCGGGGTGTCCGGGTCCGGGCGGTGGTGGTAGAAGATGTCCACGTGGTCCAGGCCCATCCGCTGCAGGGACTGGTCCAGGGAGGACACCAGGTACTTCCGCGAGCCGCCGAAGTGGTACGGGCCCGGCCCCATGGTCCATCCGGCCTTCGAGGAGATCACGAGCTCGTCCCGGTACGGCGCGAGATCCTGCGCCAGGATCCGCCCGAAGTTCAGCTCCGCGGCGCCGGCCGGGGGACCGTAGTTGTTGGCGAGGTCGAAGTGGGTCACGCCGAGGTCGAAGGCCCGGCGCAGCGTGGCGCGCTGGGTGTCCAGCGGCTTGTCGTCGCCGAAGTTGTGCCACAGCCCGAGCGAGATCACGGGCAGCTTGAGCCCGGACTCGCCCACGCGGCGGTACGGCATGGTGTCGTACCGGTCGTCGGCCGGGAGGTAGGGGACGTCGGGTCCGTAGGTGCGCACGGCGGCCTTTCGGGGGTCGGGGAGGTCGTTCGAGGGACGGTCGTGGGGGCTCAGTAGCGCACCACGACGGCGCCGTGGGCGGGCAGCTCGGCGACGCCGCCGCCGGTCCCCGCGGTCAGCGACACGTCGCCGGAGCGGAAGAGCACCTCGGCGTCCTGGCGGCCGGGGAACGGGACCCGCGCGGGCTCGGCGCCGAAGTTCAGCAGCACCGCGACCCCGTGGGCGGAGCCCGGGGCCGTGGACCGGCGCAGCACGAACCAGCGGGCGCCCTCGTCGAGGTCGGTGCCGATCGTGTCGAAGCGCGGGTCGGTGAGCTCGGGCACGGCGCGCCGCAGCGCGATGAGCTCGCGGTAGGCGGTCAGCACCCGGGCGTGGTCGTCCTGGGCGAGCTCATCCCAGTCGAGCTTCGAGTCCGTGAACGTGCTGGGGTCCTGCGGGTCCGGGACCGTGTCCTCGTCCCAGCCCATGGACGCGAACTCCGCCTTGCGGCCCTTCGCCACGGCCTCCCCGAGCTCGGGCTCGGGGTGGGCGGTGAAGAACTGCCACGGGGTGGACGCGCCCCACTCCTCCCCCATGAACAGCATGGGGGTGAACGGCTGGGTGAGCAGCACGGCGGCGCCCAGCACGAGCTGGTCGGGCGTGAGGCTCGCGCTGATCCGGTCCCCCGCGGCGCGGTTGCCGATCTGGTCGTGGTTCTGGATGCACGTGACGAACTGCCACGGGCGCACGCGCTGCTTGTCGACCGGCCGGCCGTGGTGGCGGCCGCGGAAGACCGACATGGTGCCGTCGTGGTAGAACGCGTCCCGCATCACCTTGTCGAGGGTCCCGAGGGCGGCGAAGTCGGCGTAGTAGCCCTGGGTCTCCCCGGTGAGCGCCACGTGGGCGGCGTGGTGGAAGTCGTCGAGCCACTGCCCGGTCATGCCGAGGCCCTGGGCCGTGGTCGGCGTGATCATCCGGTGGTCGTTGAGGTCGGACTCCGCGACGGTGAACAGGGGCTTGCCGGTCTCCACGCCCACGCGCTCCACGAGCTCGGCGATCTCCTCGAGGATGTGCACGGCCCGGTGGTCCTGCAGGGCGTGCACGGCGTCGAGGCGGAACCCGTCCACGTGGTAGTCGCGCAGCCACATCTCCACGTTGTCCAGGATGTAGTCCCGGACCCCGTCCGAGCCCCAGCCGTCGAGGTTGATGAGGTCGCCCCAGGTGCTGGAGCCCGGCTTGAAGTAGTCGGCGAACAGGGGCAGGTAGTTCCCGGACGGGCCGAGGTGGTTGTAGACCACGTCCTGGATCACGCCGATCCCGCGCTGGTGGCACGCGTCCACGAAGCGCTGGTAGGCGGCGGGCCCGCCGTAGGACTCGTCCACGGTGTACCAGAGGACACCGTCGTAGCCCCAGTTGTGCTCGCCGTTGAACCCGTTGACGGGCAGCAGCTCCACGAAGTCCACGCCGAGCTCGACGAGGTGGTCGAGGCGCTCGACCGCCGAGTCGAGGGTGCCCTCGGCGGTGAACGTGCCGGGGTGCAGCTCGTAGATCACCGACCCGGCGAGGGTGCGCCCGGTCCACGCGGCGTCCCCCCACCGGTGCGCGGAGGGCTCGAACGTGCAGGAGAGGTCGTGCACGCCCTGGGGCTGGCGGCGGGAGCGCGGGTCCGGCAGGACCTCGGAGATCTGTGAGCGCTCCTGCCCCGTGCCCTCGTCGAAGGTCTTGCCCAGGAGGTAGCCGTAGCGCACGGTGCCCTCGGGCACCTCGGCGCCGTCGGGCAGGGTCCACCAGCCGTCGCGCCGCGCCGCGGTGCCCGCCGGGGAGCCCTCGGGCAGGTCCGCGGCGGGGATCATATCGTGGTCGTCGCCCTCGATCCGCACGGTCACCGTCCTGGCGTGCGGGGCCCAGACGTCGAAGCGGTTCAGGTGCTCACGGGTGTTCATGGAGGTCAGGAGTCCTTCCGGCGCAGCAGCGCCACGGGGTAGTCGGCCAGCAGCCGGGACAGCGCCACGGTGCCCGTGTGCAGACGGCGGGTCAGCACGTCCTCGTAGTCGCCCGCGGGCAGCTCGAGGGTCTCGCCGTCGAAGCCGCCCGCGGCCGCGAGGCCGAGGGGCAGGCGGGTGGACACGGTCACGGCGCCGCCGCGGTCGAACGCGAACACGTGCCCGGCCAGGGGGCCGGACGCGGTCAGCGGGGTGTAGCCGGTGAACAGCTCGGGACGGTCCCGGCGCAGCCGCAGGGCGCGGCTGGTGACGAGCAGCTTGGCGGCGCCGTCCGGTCCCACGGCGGGGATCCCGTCCGCGGTGCCGCCCACGGGGGTGTCCAGGCGCGCCAGCCGGGCGGCCCGGTCCTGGAAGTCGACGGGACGGCGGTTGTCGGGGTCCACGAGGGACTCGGCCCACAGCTCGGAGCCCTGGTAGACGTCCGGGACGCCGGGCATCGTGAGCTGGACGAGCTTGGCGGCGAGCCCGTTCGCCCAGCCGGCCGGGGTCACGTGCGCGGCGAAGCCCTCGACGACGGCCCGCATCTGCGGGTCGTGGTGGACGAGCTCGACGAACCGGGTGAGCCGCTGCTCGAACCCGGCGTCCCCGTCGACCCACGCGGTGGAGTTGCCGGCCTCGCGGGCTGCCTTGAGGGCGTAGTCCAGCACGCGGTCCTGGGAGATGGGCCAGGCGCCCACCACGGCCTGGAGCACGAGGTTCACGAGCGGGCCGTCGCCCACCAGGGCCCCGGCCTGCTCGGCGAGCTTCTTGACGGTGCCGACCACGCCGGCCCACTGCTCCCCGGCCTCGGCGAGCACGGTGATCCGTGCCCGCACCGCCTCGGAGCGCTTGGTGTCGTGCGTGGACAGCGTCGTCATCGCCAGGGGCTCCTCGGCGGCCCGCCGGGCGAGCTCGGCGTGCGCCTCCTCGGGCGTCACGGCGAAGTGCGACGGGTCGCCGCCGACCTCGGTCAGCGACGTCAGGCGCGGGAAGCGGTAGAACGCGGTGTCCTCCACGCCCTTGGCCATGACCATCCCGGAGGTCTGCTGGAAGCGGCGGGCGAGCTCCCCCATCTCGGCCTCGTCCGTCGCGTCGACCCCGAGCAGCCCGCCGAGCGTCCCGAGCGCGCCGGAGAGGTCCGGGCGCTGCTCCCGGGCCGCCTCGAGGGCCGCCCGCAGATGCTCGGCGCCCTCGGGCAGGTAGCTGCGGTAGACGGGGAAGTTCGCGAGGATCTCCGCCAGCCCGTCCTCCGCGACGGCCCGCTCCAGGCCGGCGTCCTCGGGCACGAGGCGGGCGAGGCGCCGGACCTCGGCCAGCAGCGCGCCGTCGGCCATGGCGCGCTTGGTGCCGTGGATCATCTCGTCCCAGTGCACGGGCTCGCCGTCCCGCAGCCGGGCGTCCAGGCTCGTGAGCGCGTACTCCCCGGCCGGGTCGGTGAGCAGCCGGTCGATCACGCCGAGGGCGTCGTAGCCGGTGGTGCCAGCGGTGGCCCAGTCGCGCGGCAGCCGCTCGCCGGGCTCGAGGATCTTCTCGACGACGACGTAGGCGCCGCCCGTGAGCTCCTTCAGCTGCTCGAGGTACTGCCGCGGGTCGCGCAGCCCGTCGGGGTGGTCGATGCGCAGACCGTCGACGAGGCCCTCGTCGATCCAGCGCCTGATCTCCGCGTGGGACTCGTCGAAGACCTCCGGGTCCTCGACGCGCACGCCCGCGAGCGTGGCGACGGTGAAGAACCGGCGGTAGTTGAGCTCGGCGTCGCCGCGGCGCCAGTTCACGAGCTCGTAGTGCTGCCGGTCGTGGACGTCCTGCGGGTCGTCGCCCTCCGCCCACGTGCCCTCGGCCAGCGGGTAGACGTTGTCGTAGTAGCGCAGCGTGCCGTCCTGGACCCGGAGCTGCGCGAGCTCGTCGTCGCCGTCGCCCAGCACGGGGATCAGCACCCTGCCGCCGCCGGCCGCCCACTCGACGTCGAAGGCCTTCGCGTACGGCGACTCCTGGCCCTGCGCCAGCAGCGACCACCACCAGGGGTTCTGCTCCGGGGCGGCGACGCCCTGGTGGTTGGGGACGATGTCCACCAGCACGCCCATGCCGCGGGCGTGGGCGGCGTCGGCGAGGGCCTTGAGCCCGGCGGCACCGCCGCGGACGGGGTCCACCTCGGCGGGGGACGCGACGTCGTAGCCGTGGTCGGAGCCGTCGACGGCCCGGAGGATCGGCGACAGGTAGACCCAGTCGGCGCCGAGGTCGTGGAGGTAGTCCACGAGCCCTGCGGCGCGGTCGAGCGTCAGGTCGGAGGTGATCTGGAGTCGGTAGGTCGAGATAGGTGTGCGCACCGCACCAGTCTGTCGGCCCGGCCCCGGAAACGCCAGCAGGCTGTCGACCCGTGTCCGGGTCGACAGCCTGCCGGGGCCGTCAGGTCACTGGTCCTGCGGCGCCTTCGCGTACGCGGCCACGGAGGCGGCGACCGACGCGTCGGGCTCCTCCTCGGGGGCCTCGTAGGCGCGCAGCACGACCATCGACTTGCCCTCGAGGACGATCGCGGTGCGGGCCTTGCGGATCTGTCCGTCGGCGTACTTGCCCGCGGTGTCGATGACCTCCTCCCACTGCCGGCCGTATCGCACCGGGGGGAGCTTGCACTTCACGGGCTCCGGGTTGGAGTTGAAGTACACGATGAAGTTTACGTCCGTGATGGGCCGCCCGCGCATGTCCACACCGGCGATGCCGTTGCCGTTGAGCCACATCCCGAAGGAGCGGGACAGCGGCTCGCCCCAGTCGGCGGGCTTGAGCGGGGCCCCGTCCGTGTTCAGCCACGCGATGTCGGGCATCGGGCGGCCGGTGTCGTCCGCGTCCATCTCGACGGGACGGCCGTCGAAGAAGTCCGAGCGCCGGAACGTCGGGTGGTCGTGGCGCAGGTGGGTCACGGCGGCGACGAACTCGGTGAGCGGGCCGTCCATGGTGTCCCAGTTGATCCACGACAGCTCGTTGTCCTGGCAGTAGGTGTTGTTGTTGCCGTCCTGCGTGCGGCCGAGCTCGTCGCCGTGCAGCACCATGGGCGTGCCCTGGGACAGCAGCAGCGTCGCGAGGTAGTTGCGCTGCTGGCGGGAGCGCAGGGCGAGCACCTCGGGGTCGTCGGTGGGGCCCTCCACGCCGCAGTTCCAGGAGCGGTTGTGGGACTCGCCGTCGTTGTTGCCCTCGCCGTTGGCCTCGTTGTGCTTCTCGTTGTAGGAGACCAGGTCCCGCAGCGTGAAGCCGTCGTGGGCGGTGACGAAGTTGATCGACGCGAACGGACGGCGGCCGCTGTGCTCGTAGAGGTCCGCCGAGCCCGTGATGCGGGAGGCGAACTCGCCGAGGGTCGAGGGCTCCCCGCGCCAGAAGTCGCGCACGGTGTCCCGGTACTTCCCGTTCCACTCCGTCCACTGGGGCGGGAAGTTGCCCACCTGGTAGCCGCCGGGGCCGACGTCCCACGGCTCCGCGATGAGCTTCACCTGGGAGACGACCGGGTCCTGCTGGACGAGCTCGAAGAACGTGGCCAGCTTGTCCACGTCGTAGAACTCGCGGGCCAGCGCGGAGGCGAGGTCGAAGCGGAAGCCGTCCACGTGCATCTCGGTCACCCAGTAGCGCAGGGAGTCCATGATGAGCTGCAGGGAGTGCGGGTGGCGGACGTTGAGGGTGTTGCCGGTGCCCGTGTAGTCCATGTAGAACTTCTGGTCGCCCTCCACCGTCCGGTAGTAGGCCTGGTTGTCGATGCCCTTCATGGACAGGGTGGGGCCCATGTGGTTGCCCTCGGCCGTGTGGTTGTACACCACGTCGAGGATGACCTCGATGTCGGCCTGGTGCAGGGCGCGCACCATGGCCTTGAACTCCTGGACCTGGCCGCCGAGGTCGTTGGTGGAGTGGTACTCGTTGTGCGGGGCGAAGAACCCGATGGTGTTGTAGCCCCAGTAGTTGCGCAGCCCCTGGTCGAGCAGGGTGCTGTCCTGCACGAACTGGTGCACGGGCATGAGCTCGATGGCCGTGATGCCGAGCTTCTTCAGGTGCGCGATCACCGCGGGGTGGGCCACGCCGGCGTAGGTGCCGCGCTGCTCCTCGGGCACCTCCGGGTGCTGCTGGGTGAGACCCTTGACGTGGGCCTCGTAGATCACCGACTTGTGGTACGGCGTGCGGGGGGTGCGGTCGCCCTCCCAGTTGAAGAACGGGTTGATCACCACGCCCATCATCATGTGGGAGGCCGAGTCCTCGTCGTTGAACGAGTCCTCGTCGCCGAAGTCGTAGGAGAACAGCGCCTGGTCCCAGTCGATCTGGCCGGAGACGGCCTTGGCGTAGGGGTCGAGCAGCAGCTTGGCGGAGTTGAAGCGCTGGCCCTCGGCAGGGTTCCACGGTCCGTGCACGCGGTAGCCGTAGCGCTGCCCGGGCTGGATCGTCGGGAGGTAGCAGTGCCAGACATAGCTGTCCTGTGCGGCGACGTCGATGCGGGTCTCGGTGCCGTCCTCGTCGAACAAGCACAGCTCGACCTTCTCGGCGGCCTCGCTGAAGAGGGCGAAGTTCGTGCCGGTTCCGTCGAAGGTGGCTCCGAGGGGATAGGGCTGACCGGGCCAGACTTCCATGGGGGATCTCCTGTCGTACCGCCGGGCAGGGGTCACCGTCAGCGGGCTGGGTATTGGGGCAAGTGGGATCGATCTTAGCCCGGACCGGAGCCGGCCGTGTCCCGGGGGGCGGTCCGCCGGGGCCGGACCACGGTCTCAGCGGTCGTGACGCAGGACCGCGCGCACGTTCGCGGACAGCGCCGTGGGCGGCACGGGGCCGAGGCCCTCGAGCCGGGACGCGTAGCCGTGCACGGCCACGGCGAGAGCGGCGGCCACCGCGCGGCGGGCGTCCCCGCGGGCCCACTCCCCCGCGGCGGCGAACGCGTCTGGGTCCTCGGTGCACCCGGCGAGCGCCGTGCCCATGATCCCCGCGAGGGTGTCGCCGCTGCCGGCGGTCGCCAGCCACGGGCTGCCGTCGGCCTGGGAGAGCAGCGTCCCGTCGGGGGACGCGACCAGTGTGGTGGCCCCCTTGAGGACGACGACGGCGCCGGTCGCCTCCGCGGCCGCGCGCGCCCACCGGGCGGGCTCGGCCTCGATCGCCGCCCGGTCCGGGGCCTCTCCGCCGCCGCCGAGGGCGGCGAGCCAGGCGAGCACCTGCTCGAGCTCCCCGGCGTGCGGGGTGAGGACCTTCCCCGGGCCGAGGGCGCCGTCGGCGGCCGCCCGGGCCGCCGCGCCGAGCGCGCCGGCGTCGACGACCGCAGGGGTGCCGCCCGCGAGCACGGCGCCGATCCGGGACTCCTGGGCGGCGTCGCCCACGGCTCCGGGGCCCACGACCCAGGCCTGGACGTGGACGTCGTCGGGGTGGTCCTCGGAGGCGACCACCTCCGGGCTGGTCAGGCACACGAGGGAGCGGGTGGCGGCGTCGCCGAGGTGGCGGACCATGCCGGCGCCGGCGTCCACGGCGGCGCGGGTGCACATCAGCGCGGCCCCGGGGTAGGTCGGGGAGCCGGCCACGACGCCCACCACACCCCGGGAGTACTTGTGGGAGGCCGCCCCCGGCCGCGGCCACAGCGCCGCGACGTCGCCGGGCTCCAGCCGCCGCAGCGCGGGCTCGGGCAGGGCGTGCTCGATCCCCAGGGCCACGGTCCGCACCTCGCCGCACCGGCGGTCCCCCGGCGGCAGGAGGAGCCCGGCCTTGGCCGCGGCGAACGTCACGGTGACGTCCGCGGGCAGGACCGGTCCGGCCACCGCGCCCGTGTCCGCGGAGACGCCCGAGGGGACGTCGCACGCCACGACCGCGGGCCCTCCGCTGCCGGGCCACCGGTCCAGGACCGAGCGGACGAGCTCGGCCGCCGGCCCGCGCAGCCCGCCCCGGGCGCCGGTGCCCAGCACGGCGTCGAGCACGAGGTCGGCGCGGAGCACGTGCTCGGCCGCCGCCCCGACGGCGGGGCCGCCGTCCCCGGCGTGCAGCACCCGTCCCCCCGCGGCCCCGAGCGCCGCGGCACCGTCGGGGTGCAGCCGGTCGCCGACGGCCACCGCGAGCACGGAGGCCCCGCGGCGCGCCAGCTCCGCCCCCGCCCACAGCCCGTCCCCGCCGTTGTTGCCGGTCCCGGCGAGCACCACCACGCGCGCCCCGGAGACCCGGTCCCGGCGCTCGCGCAGGCGCTCCGCGCAGACCAAGGCCAGGCCGTGGGCGGCGCGCCGCATCAGCGCGGGGCCCTCCCCCCGGTCGAGGAAGGGCGTCTCGGCGGCGCGCACCTGCGCGCCGGTCCAGGCGGTGATCACGCCGGCCCTCCGTCCCCGGTGCGCTCGGCGATGACCATGGCCATGGCGATCCCCCCGTCGTGCGTCATGGTGAGGTGCCACCGGTCGATGCCCTGCCGGCGTGCCTCCTCCGCCACCGTCCCCTCGGTGCACAGCTGCGGCGCGCCGGAGGGGTCCTTCTCGATCCAGCAGTGCTGCCAGATCATCCCGGGCGGGGCCTTGAGCGCCTTCGCCGCCGCCTCCTTGGCGGCGAAGCGCGCCGCGAGCGAGCGCACGTGCAGGTCCCGCTCGAGCGGTGTGAACAGCCGGGCCACGAGGCCGGGGGTGCGGGCGATCTGCTCCTCGAAGCGGGCGATGTCCACCACGTCGATGCCGGTGCCGATGATCATGGTCCCCAGCCTAACGACCGCCGGCCCGCCGCCCGGGGAGGATCCGGGGCGGCGGGCCGGTGGCGGAGCGGACGCGGACTACTCGACGGTGACGGACTTCGCGAGGTTGCGGGGCTGGTCGACGTCGTAGCCCTTCGCCGTGGCCAGCTCGCACGCGAAGATCTGCAGCGGGACGGTGGTCAGCAGCGGCTGGAGCAGCACCGGGGACTGCGGGACGCGGAAGATGTGGTTGGCGTAGTCGGCGACGGCCTCGTCCCCCTCCTCCGCGATGACGATGGTCACGGCCCCGCGGGCGCGGATCTCCTGGATGTTGGAGACCACCTTCGCGTGCAGCGAGTCCCGCCCGCGCGGGGAGGGGACGATGACGAACACCGGCTGGCCCTCCTCGATGAGGGCGATCGGCCCGTGCTTGAGCTCGCCGGCGGCGAAGCCCTCGGCGTGGATGTAGGCGATCTCCTTGAGCTTGAGCGCTCCCTCGAGGGCCACCGGGAAGCCGACGTGGCGGCCCAGGAAGAGCACGGACGCGGCGTCCTTCATCGACTGCGCGAGCTCCTTGACCCCGGCCTGCGCGTCGATGACCTGCTGGATCTTCGCGGGCATGGCCTCGAGCTCGGCGAGGATCTGCCCGATCTCGTCCTTGTACTTGTTGCCGCGCAGCTGGGCCAGGTAGAGCCCCAGGAGGTAGGCGGCGGTTATCTGGGCCAGGAACGCCTTGGTCGAGGCGACGGCGATCTCCGGGCCGGCGTGCGTGTACAGCGCGGCGTCGGCCTCGCGCGGGATCGTGGAGCCGTTGGTATTGCAGATCGCCACGACCTTGGCCCCCTGCTCCTGGGCGTGCCGGACCGCCATCAGGGTGTCCATGGTCTCTCCGGACTGGGACAGGGCGACGACCAGGGTCCGCTCGTTGACGATCGGGTCCCGGTAGCGGAACTCGTGGGCCAGCTCCACCTCGGTGGGGATCCGGCACCAGTGCTCGATCGCGTAGCGGGCGACCTGCCCCGCGTAGGCGGCCGTTCCGCAGGCGACGACGACGATCTTGTCCACGGCGCGGAGCACCGCCTCGTCGATCTTCAGCTCGTCGAGGACCAGGTTCCCCTCCGGGTCGGTGCGGCCCATGAGGGTCTGCTCCACGGCGGCGGGCTGCTCGTTGATCTCCTTCTCCATGAAGGACGGGAAGCCGCCCTTCTCGGCGGCGGCGGCGTCCCACAGCACCCGGAAGGGCTTGCCGTCGGCGCGGTTGCCGTGGAAGTCGGTG
This sequence comes from Kocuria himachalensis, assembly GCF_054784195.1. Taxonomy (NCBI): domain Bacteria; kingdom Bacillati; phylum Actinomycetota; class Actinomycetes; order Micrococcales; family Micrococcaceae; genus Kocuria; species Kocuria himachalensis. The sequence goes on along the minus strand of NZ_BAAGPL010000017.1, from coordinate 90,535 downwards.
ATCTCGTAGTCGTCGGCCGTGATGGACACGACCTGGTCCTGGCCCAGCTCCACGGCGTCGCGGGTGTAGTCGATGAAGCCGGAGACGTCGGAGCCGAGGAAGTTCTCGCCCTCGCCCAGGCCGAGCACCAGCGGGGAGTTGCGCCGGGCCGCGACCACGCGCCCGGGGTGGTCGACGTGCACGGCGAGGAGCGTGAACGCGCCCTCCAGCCGGCGGCACGCGACCTGCATGGCCGCGGTGAGGTCCTGGTCGCCGAGGTCGTTGTAGGTGTCGGCCAGGAGCACGGCGGCGACCTCGGTGTCGGTCTCCGAGCGGAACTCGTGGCCCTTCTCGACGAGCTCGCGCTTGATCTCGGCGAAGTTCTCGATGATGCCGTTGTGGATCACGGCGAGCCGCCCGCCGTCGACGACGTGCGGGTGGGCGTTGACGTCCGAGGGTCCGCCGTGGGTGGCCCAGCGGGTGTGCCCGATGCCGGTGGTGGAGCGGGGCAGTGGGCTGTCGCGCAGCTCCTGCTCGAGGTTCAGCAGCTTGCCGGCCTTCTTGCGGAAGCCGACGGTGCCGTCCGAGACCACGGCCACTCCCGCGGAGTCGTAGCCCCGGTACTCGAGGCGCCGCAGGCCCTCGACGAGGACGTCCAGGGCGTCGTGCCCGGAGCCGGTGCCGCGCTCGTCCGTCCGCTGGGAGGAGGGGCCCACATATCCAACAATTCCACACATGCGCTTCACAGTACCGCATGGATCTCGCCCGGCCGGGCGTCCCGGACCCGGCGGGGCGGGCCGTGTTCCTGCCTCTTCTGGGGACACGAGCCCGGCCCGCCTGTGGGCCCTTCCGTGGGTCCTCCGGTCAGCCCCGGCGGTCCCGGACGGCGTCCGCCACCAGCACCTCGAGCGGTGGGAAGAGGGGGTGCTCGGCGCTCAGTCCGGTGATCTCCCGCACGGCGTCGGCCGGGGACCGGGTGTCGAGGAGCTCGCCCAGCCGGACGGCCTCCGGGTCGTCGGCCGGGTCGAAGCGCAGGGCGGCCGCCATGGCGGCCTGCAGCCCGTCGGTGCCGAGGCCCCGCTCCGCCAGCTCGGCGGCCGGGCCCACGAACCGCTCGTGCCGGCCGAGCTTGCGCAACGGGGCACGGCCGACGCGCTCGACGGTGTCCGGGAGGTGCTCGTTGGCGAAGCGGTCGAGGATCTTCGCGACGTATCGGCCGTGCTCCTGCTCGTCGAAGCCGTGCTTGGCGACGAGCAGCGCCTGCGTCTCCGCGAGCGCCGCGGCGACCCGTTCCCGGATCCCGGGGTCGGCGATCGCCTCCGCGATGCGGTGCCGGCCGGCGCGGTAGCCGAAGTACGCGCACGCGGCGTGGCCGGTGTTGACCGTGAACAGCTTCCGCTCGATGTAGGGCACGAGGTCGTCGACGTAGGTTGCCCCCTCGATGGCGGGCTCGCTCCCCGCGAACGGGGTGCGGTCGATGACCCACTCGTGGAACTGCTCCACCACCACGTCGAGCCCGCCGCCGTCCTGCTGGGGCACGATCCGGTCGACGGCGGTGTTGGCGAACACGGCCCGCCGGTCGAGGTCCTCTCCCGGGTACTCGGCGCGGACCGCCTCGGCGAGCAGGTCCGTGGCCGACAGGGCGTTCTCGCACGCCATGACCGCCACGGGCGGTGCGCCGTCCGTGCGCGCGGCGATGCCCCGGGCCACGAGCGGCGCCACGAACTTGAGGATGTGCGCGCCCACGGCCGTGGTGACCACCTCCGCCGAGGCGATCTCCGCGACGACGGCCTCCGGGTCGGACGCCGAGTTGACCGCCCGGTACCCCTCGACGACCGTGTCGCGGGACCCGGCGCCGACCTCGTGCACGGTGTAGCTGGGGGTCGAGGCCAGCGCGTCGATCAGCGGGGCCGCCACGTCGGCGAACACGACCTCGTAGCCCGAGCGGTGCATGAGCAGGCCGACGAAGCCCCGGCCGATGTTGCCCGCCCCGAAGTGCACGCACTTCATCAGTCGTTCACCTTCCCCAGCAGGTCGAGCACTTCGTCCGCGGTCCTCGCCTCGTCCAGCTGCTGCACCTTCGCCTTGTTGCCGAAGATCTTCGCGACCCGGGAGAGGATCGCGAGGTGCTCGTTGTCCTTGCCGGCGATCCCGATCACCCAGGTGACGGGCTTGCCGTTCCAGTCCAGGCCCTCCGGGTACTTCACGACCGACAGGGCCGAGGAGCGGATGCTGTCCTTGGCCTGGTTGGTGCCGTGCGGGATGGCGAGGCCGTTGCCCATGAAGGTGGACACCGACTCCTCGCGCTCGTGCATGGAGGCCACGTACTCGTCGGTCACGGCACCGGCCGCGACCAGCAGGCCGCCGGCCTCGTCGATGGCCTGCGCGGCGTTCTGCGCGCCGCCGTCCATCACGATCCGGTCCCTGGTGAGGATGGTGGCCCCGGAGGACCCCGCGCCCTCGTCCGCCGCGGTCACGGTGCCGCCGCCGGAGGGCTCGCCCACGGTGCCGGCCGCGGATCCCGCCGCCCCACCGCTCGCCGCGCCCGCCGGGACGGCGGCCCCGTTGCGCTGCTGCACGGCCTCGACGATCTCGTCGTAGCGGGGGCTGCCCATGAAGTTGTCCACGGTCACCACCGAGGCGCTGGGCACCTTGGGCCGGGCCCGGGTGGCGAGGTCCTGGTGGGTGACCACGATGTCGAAGTCGTCGGTGAGGTTGGCGATCGCCGCGTTGGTGACCTTCACGTCGCCGAAGCCAGCGGCCTTGACCTTGTTCCGCAGCACCGAGGCGCCCATCGCGGAGGAGCCCATGCCCGCGTCGCAGGCGAACACGATGCGCTGCACCGGCCCGCCCTCGGCCAGCTCGCGGGTGCTGTGCCCGCCGGTGTCGGCACCGCCGCTGGTGCCGACCATCGCGGAGGCCACGGAGGACTTCTTGCCCTTCATGGTCTCCATCCGGGTGGTGGCCTCCGTGAGGTCCCCCTCGCCCTTGTCCTTGGAGGCCTTGAGGATGATCGAGGCCACGAAGAAGGACACCAGGGTCGCGGCCGTCACCGCGATCGCGACGCCCACGTAGCTGTCGGTGGTGGCCTGGGCGAACACGGCGATGATCGAGCCCGGGGCGGCCGGGGCGCGCAGACCGGCGTCGAACAGGGTCAGGGTGAAGATCCCTGTCATGCCGCCGGCGATCGCGGCCAGGATCAGCGCCGGCTTCATCAGCACGTACGGGAAGTAGATCTCGTGTATCCCGCCCACGAAGTGGATGAGCGCCGCGCCGGGGGCCGAGGCCCGGGCCGCGCCGCGGCCGAACACCGTGTAGGCCAGCAGGATGCCCAGGCCGGGGCCGGGGTTGGCCTCGAGCAGGAACAGGATGGACTTGCCCTGCTCCAGGGCCTGGGCGGTGCCCAGCGGGGTGAGGATGCCGTGGTTGATCGCGTTGTTGAGGAACAGCACCTTCGCCGGCTCGATCAGGATCGAGGTCAGCGGCAGCAGCCCCCGGGTGACCAGGAAGTCCACCGCCGAGGCGGCCGCGTTGGAGAAGGCCAGCACCGCCGGGCCGACCAGGAAGAACCCGAAGATCGCCATCGCCGCGGCCAGGATGCCGGCCGAGAAGTTGTTCACGAGCATCTCGAAGCCCGGTTTGATCTTCCCGTCCCAGAGGCCGTCGACCTTCTTCATCACCCACGCGGTCAGCGGGCCCATCAGCATCGCCCCGATGAACATCGGGATGTCGGTGCCCACGATCACACCCATCGTGGCGATCGCCCCGACCACCCCGCCGCGCACGTCGTAGACCATCCGCCCGCCCGTGTAGGCGATCAGCAGCGGCAGCAGATAGGTGATCATCGGGCCCACGAGGCCCGTGTACGGCTCGCCCTCGGCGTTCTCACCGAACCCGCCCAGCGGGCCGAACGGGGTGAAACCCGCCTCGATGAAGAACGCGGTGATCAGCCCCCAGGCGATGAACGCCCCGATGTTGGGCATGATCATCCCGGACAGGAACGTGCCGAAGCGCTGGACGTGCGCGCGGGCGGCGTTCGACCGGCCGCCCGCCGGTGCTGTGGTCTCTGAGGTCGTGGCCGTCGCCATGGTGCTGTCCTGACTCTCGAACGCGTTGGGGCTCCTCCGGCAGGGCGCCCGCGCGGGGTGACCGCGTGGGACAGTTCACAGCCGAAGCCGGATCGAGACTCAATCTACACCCGGGTACGGCACCTGTCTCCGGTACGCCGTGGGCGTCGGGGCGCGGTCTAGACTGTGGTCGATGACCGCATCTACGCTGAGCGAACGCGCCTCGCCCTTCGTGGAGCTCGACCGGCAGACCTGGTCGAGGCTCTCCCACGAGATCGATGTTCCCCTCACCTCTCGGGAAATCGAGAACCTGCGCGGCCTCGGCGACCGGCTCGACGTCGCGGAGGTCCGCGAGGTGTACCTCCCCATCTCGCGGCTGCTGACCCTCTACGACGAGTCCTCGAACCGGCTCAACGCCTCGACCAACGCGTTCCTCGGCGAGGAGCACGCCCGGACCCCCTTCGTGATCGGCATCGCCGGGTCCGTGGCCGCCGGCAAGTCCACCACGGCCCGGCTCCTGCGCGAGCTGCTGTCCCGGTGGCCGTCCACCCCCCACGTGCAGCTCATCACCACGGACGGGTTCCTGTACCCCAACGCGGAGCTGCAGCGCCGCGGGCTCATGGACCGCAAGGGCTTCCCGGAGTCCTACGACCGCCGTGCCCTGCTGCGCTTCGTCGCGAAGATCAAGTCGGGGGCCCCCGAGGTGCGGGCGCCCAAGTACTCGCACCACAGCTACGACATCGTGCCCGGCGAGGAGGTCGTGGTGACCCGCCCGGACGTGGTCATCATCGAGGGGCTCAACGTGCTGGCCCCCGCCAAGGTGGGGCCCGGGGACCGGGCCGCCCTCGCGCTGAGCGACTTCTTCGACTTCTCGATCTACGTGGACGCCCGGCCCGCGGACATCGAGCGGTGGTACGTGGAGCGCTTCCAGGCCCTGCGCTCCTCCGCCTTCGCCGACCCCGGGTCCTACTTCCACCGCTACGCCGACCTCTCCGACGAGGGGGCGGTGGCCACCGCCACCGGCATCTGGCGGCGGATCAACGAGCCGAACCTGATCGAGAACGTGCAGCCGACGCGCGGCCGCGCCCGGCTGATCCTCTCCAAGGACTCCGACCACTCGATCCGGCGCGTGCTGCTGCGCAAGAACTGATGGGCGCCCTGCGCGCTGGCGCCCTCGTGCTCGCCGCCGCCGTGCTCGTGGCCGGGTGCGCGCCGGGTCCCGGGTCCGCTCCCCCGGTGCCGGCGGAGCCCTCCGTCACCGCGCCCGCCGCCGCGCCGGGCCCCGCGCCGCCGTCACCGGGTCCCGTCCGGGACCGGGGCCCGGACCTGGACGATCCCGCCTCGCTCGCCGTGGTGGTCAACAAGCAGCGGCCCCTGGACCCGGAGGACTGGGCTCCTGCGGCCCTCGAGGACGTCGAGGGCCACCTGCTGCGGCCCGAGGCGGCCGCCGCGGCGCGCGCGCTGCTGGCCGCGGCCCGGGCGGACGGCGTGCCGATCCGGATCGTGTCGGGCTACCGCTCCTTCGCCGAGCAGTCCGGCACGTACGCCGGGTGGGTCGCGCAGAAGGGCCGTGAGGGCGCCGACACGGTGTCCGCCCGGCCGGGCCACTCGGAGCACCAGACGGGCCTGGCGGTGGACGTCGGGGACGGCTCCGGGTGCGACCTGCGCGTGTGCTTCGGCGGGACGGCCACCGCCGCCTGGGTGGCCGAGCACGGGCCGGAGCACGGCTTCGTGGTGCGCTACCCCTGGGACGAGCACGCCACCACCGGCTACTGGTACGAGCCGTGGCACCTGCGCTACCTCGGCCCGGAGCGGGCCCGGGGGTACGTCCGCTCGGGCGCCGCGACGCTCGAGGAGTTCTCCGGCCTGCCGCCGGCCCCGGACTACGGACCGCCCGCGCCCGGCTGACCCCGGCCCGGGACCGGCGCCGGGCCGCAGGCTGGTTCCCGGTCGTTCACCTCTCGGTGTCCCGGATCCCCTGGTCGCCAGCTAGCCTGTGGCCATGCTCAGCGGTTTCAAGGAATTCATCATGAAGGGCAACGTCCTCGATCTGGCCGTGGCCGTGATCATCGGCGCCGCCTTCGCCCAGGTCGTCAACGCCATGGTCGAGGCGGTGCTCATGCCGCTTATCTCCGCGCTGGTCGGCTCGCCCGACTTCGACTCGTTCGCGGTGCTCACCGTCAACGGCAACGACATCAGGTTCGGCGTGCTGCTGACGGCGCTCGTGAACTTCCTGCTCGTGGCCGCCGCCGTCTACGTCGCCATCGTCCTGCCCATGAACAAGCTGATCGAGGCCCGCAACCGCCGCCTCGGCATCGACCCGGCCGAGGAGGAGACCGACGCCCAGGTGCAGCTGCTCACCGAGATCCGTGACTCCCTGCGCCGGCGCACCTGAATCCCCGTCCCGCCGAACGCCGGAGGCCCGCACCGTGTGCACGGTGCGGGCCTCCGGCGCTGCCGGTCCGGCTCAGACGGTCAGGGACAGCTCGCGCTCCACCACGGAGGCGAGGAACTCCGTCTCGGCCCGGGCGATCTCCTCGGAGGCCGCCTCGACCATCACGCGGACCACGGGCTCGGTCCCCGAGGGGCGCAGCAGCACGCGGCCCGTCTCGCCCAGGCGCTGCTCGACCTCCGCGACGGCCGCCTGCACGCCGGGGTTGGAGCCCACCGCGGCGCGGTCCACGCCGCGCACGTTGAGCAGCACCTGCGGCAGCCGGGTCATGACCCGGGCCAGCTCCGCGAGCGGCGCGCGGGTCTGGGCCACGCGGGAGGCCAGCATCAGCCCGGTCAGCAGCCCGTCGCCGGTCGTGGCGTAGTCGGACATGATCACGTGGCCCGACTGCTCGCCGCCCAGGTTGTACCCGTGCTCGGTCATGGTCTCGAGGACGTAGCGGTCCCCCACGGCGGTCTCGCGCACGTCGATCCCCGCGTCGCGCAGGGCGAGCTTGAGGCCGAGGTTGCTCATCACGGTGGCCACGAGCGTGTCGTCGACGAGCCGGCCCGCGTCCTTGAGCGCCAGGGCGAGGATCGCCATGATCTGGTCCCCGTCCACCTCCCGGCCGGTGGCGTCCACGGCGAGGCAGCGGTCGGCGTCGCCGTCGTGGGCGATCCCGAGGTCGGCCCCGAGCTCGACGACGGCCCGCTGGAGGGGCTCCAGGTGGGTCGAGCCGCAGCCGTCGTTGATGTTCAGGCCGTCGGGTTCCGCGCCGATGACGTGCACGTCGGCGCCCGCGCCACGGAACGCGTCCGGCGAGACCCCGCTGGCGGCGCCGTTGGCGCAGTCCAGGACCACGCGCATCCCCTCGAGCCGGTGTGGGATGGCCCCCACCAGGTGCAGCACGTAGCGGTCCTCCGCGTCCGTGAGCAGGTGGATGCGCCCGACCCCGGCGCCGGTGGGGCGCCGGAAGTCGCCGGCCTCGAAGACCTGCTGGATCTCGTCCTCCACCCGGTCCGGCAGCTTCCGGCCGCCGTGGGCGAGGAACTTGATCCCGTTGTCGGGGGCCGGGTTGTGCGAGGCGGAGATCATCACGCCGAAGTCGGCGTCGAGGTCCGCCACCAGGTAGGCCAGCGCGGGGGTCGGCAGGACCCCGGCGTCGTGGACGTCCACGCCCGACCCGGCGAGGCCCGCGCTCACGGCGGCGCTGAGGAACTCCCCGCTGGCGCGCCCGTCGCGGGCGACGACCGCCGTGGGACGCCGCCCCTCGCGTGCGCGGTCGTGGCCGAGCACGATCGCGGCGGCCTGGGCCAGGTCCAGGGTCATGTTGGCTGTGAGGAGGTCGTTCGCGAGCCCGCGCACGCCGTCCGTTCCGAATAATCTAGACATCGCCCCCATCCTACGTTCCCCGCGGCCCGGACGGCGGCAGGCGGGCCGCAACGGACGGACCCCGCCCGACACCGGTGTGCACCGGGTCGGACGGGGTCCGTGACGCTGGGGGCGGGCCAGGAGGCCCTCCGATCAGCGCTTCGAGTACTGCGGGGCCTTGCGGGCCTTCTTGAGACCGGCCTTCTTGCGCTCGATGACGCGCGGGTCACGGGTCAGGAAGCCGGCCTTCTTGAGGGTCGCGCGGTTGTTCTCGAGGTCGATCTCGTTCAGGGCGCGCGCCACGCCGTGGCGCAGGGCACCGGCCTGGCCGGAGGGGCCACCGCCGTGGATGCGGGCGATGACGTCGTAGGCGCCCTCGAGCTCCAGCACCTTGAAGGGGTCGTTGACCTCCTGCTGGTGCAGCTTGTTCGGGAAGTAGTTCTCCAGGGTGCGGCCGTTGACGGTCCACTGGCCGGAGCCGGGGACGACGCGCACTCGGGCCACGGCCTCCTTGCGGCGGCCGACGGCCTGGCCGGAGACGGTGAGGGCCGGGCGCTCGGCGGCGACCTCGGTCTCCTCGGCGGGGGAGGACTCGGAGGTGTAGCTGCTCAGCTGCTCCTCGCCGTCCACGATGTTCTGCTCTTCAGTATTCTGAGCCACGATTTTCCTCGCTAGTTTCTGTCGTAGGCCCGGTTACTGGGCGACCTGGGTGAACTCGAAGGTCTGCGGCTGCTGGGCACCGTGGGGGTGCTCCGGGCCGGCGTAGACCTTGAGCTTGGACATCTGCTGGGCGGCCAGCTTGTTCTTCGGGAGCATGCCACGGATGGCCTTCTCCACGGCGCGGACCGGGTGCTTCTCGAGCAGCTCGGCGTAGGAGCTGGACTTGAGCCCGCCCGGGTAGCCGGAGTGGCGGTAGGCCCGCTTCTTCTCGAGCTTGGAGCCGGTCAGGGCCACCTTCTCGGCGTTGATGATGATGACGAAATCACCGGCGTCCACGTGGGGAGCAAAGGTCGGCTTGTGCTTTCCGCGCAGCAGCGTTGCGGTCTGGCTGGCAAGGCGACCCAGGACGACGTCGGTGGCATCGATGACGTGCCACTGGCGCTGGATGTCACCGGGCTTCGGGGTGTACGTACGCACGTTAGTTTGCCTTCGTTCGGGTTATCTCGGTGGCGCTAGTTGGGATCACGCCGTTTCTCGGTGTGCCGTCCGGGGCTCGGGTGAGGGCCGAGCTGCATCCGGTGCCCGAGACCCCGGTGCACCGGACCGCCAGGCGTCCTGCAACGGGACAGCGGATCCGGGTACACGTGAACCGAGGCGGGACACGCACAACAGCAACCAACGGTACCGGATGGAGCGGCCAAAGACCACTCGGGCCATACACCCGGAGGGTGCGGCGGTCAATCTCCCCGCGGCCGGCCGGGGCCGTCGACGTCTCGGGGCGCGTCGTGCCGGGGCTCCTGCAGAGCGTCGCGGGGATCGCCGCGGAGCGCCTCGCGGCGGGGGTCGCCGAGCGGGGCGCGCCGCGCCCGGGTGCGCTCGGCCCGCTCCCCCAGGGCGGCGTCCCCGGGGTAGCGGACCTCCTCGAGCACGAGGGCGTGCGGCGGGGCCAGCAGCGCCTTGGCGTCCCGGACCCGCTCCGCGAGCCGGCGGCCGAGCCAGTCGGGGTCCTCGCGGCCCGCGCCCACGCGGGCGGCCGCGCCCACGACCGAGCGGACCATGTGGTGGCAGAAGGCGTCCGCCTCGATGCCCAGCAGCACGAGCCCGTCCCGGTCCCGTTCGACCGACACGTCCAGGACCTCCCGCACCGTGGTGGCGCCCTCCCGCGGGCGGCAGAAGGACAGGAAGTCGTGCAGGCCCACGAGCTCCTGCGCCGCCCGGGCCATCGCGGGGACGTCGAGCACGTCCTTCGACCACCACGTCAGGTGCCGGGTCAGCGGGTCCCGGCCCGCCGCGCCGTCGTCGATCCGGTAGCTGTAGCGGCGGGAGACGGCGGAGAAGCGGGCGTCGAAGCCGGCGGGGGCCGCGCCCGCGCGGCGGACGACCACCGCGCCCGGGCACTCCGGCAGGCCCTGCTCGCGGCGGCCGCGGCCCAGGACGTGCGCCAGCGCCCCCGTGAGGCGGCGTTCGAGCGCGCGCGCCGGGTCCTCCGCCCGGCCGCGGGCGAGACCGGTCCACTCCTCCGGCGCCAGGTCCAGGTGCACCACCTGGCCGCGGGCGTGCACGCCGGTGTCCGTCCGGCCGGCCACCGCGACCCGCACGTCCCGGCGGACCAGCACGGCGAGGGCGTCCTCCAGGGCCCCCTGCACGGTGGGCAGGCCCGGCTGGCGGGCCCACCCGGCGAACGGCGCGCCGTCGTAGGCCAGGTCGATCCGCACGCGCACGGGGGACTCGGACGGGCTCATGGTCAGCTCCTGGGAGGGGTGGTCGGGAGGTCGGCGGGCACGACGACGCCGCCGGGGACCAGGTCCCCGGCGGCGTCGCGGTGTCTGTCCGTGAGGTGTCCGGTCAGCGCAGCTTCTGCGCGGCGGCGCCACCGGCCGGCTGGAAGCCGGCGGCCTCGGCGTTGGCCGGCGAGTCGAACCAGATCTCGGCGGTGGTCCCCGCGTACCAGCGCGAGCCGGGCACGTGGTACTTCATCGAGTTCTTGTTGCCCTTGACCTCGAAGCCCTCGGGGGCCTCGCCGGACTCGAGCGGGGCGCGCGAGCCGGGGAACTCCGCGTCGGAGTGCTCGGCGGCGACCTCGGCGGCCTGCTCGGAGCCGACCTCGGGGGCCTGCTCCTCGGCGGGGATCTCCTCGGTGGCGACCTCGCCGGCGGTGGAGTCCGCCGGGGTGTCGACCGGGGCCGCGGGGGCCGGGGCGGCCTTCTCGGTGGCGCGCTCGGCCTCGGCCACGGTGGCCTTGGTCGCGACGGGCTCCATCACGAGCTCGATGACGGCCATGGGGGCGTTGTCGCCCTTGCGGTTGCCGATCTTCGTGATGCGGGTGTAGCCGCCGTTGCGGTCCTCCATCGCCGAGGCGATGGTCGTGAACAGCTCGTGCACCACGGACTTGTCGGTCAGCTGCGCCAGCACGCGACGGCGGGCGGCCAGGTCACCGCGCTTGGCGAAGGTGATCAGGCGCTCGGCGTAGGGACGCATCCGCTTCGCCTTCGTCACGGTGGTGGTGATGCGCTTGTGCTCGAACAGCTGCTGCGACAGGTTCGCCAGCATCAGGCGCTCGTGCGCGGGTCCGCCTCCGAGGCGGGGTCCCTTGGTGGGAGTAGGCATGGTTGTTGATCTCCTGGAAGTGTGTCCCGGCCCGGGCGGGCACCCGTCGGGACGTCAGCGGGAAGGACTAGTGGTCGTCGTCGTCGAACGGGTTCTCGTCGTCGATCGCGGCGGCGCGAGCGGCGAGGTCGAAGCCGGGGGGCGAGTCCTTGAGGGACAGCCCGAGGTCGACGAGCTTGGCCTTGACCTCGTCGATCGACTTGGCGCCGAAGTTGCGGATGTCCATCAGGTCCGCCTCGGAACGGCCCACGAGCTCACCCACGGTGTGGATGCCCTCGCGCTTGAGGCAGTTGTAGGACCGCACGGTGAGCTCGAGGTCCTCGATGGGCAGCGCCATGTCGGCGGCCATCGCGGCGTCCGTCGGGGAGGGCCCGATCTCGATGCCCTCGGCGGCCGTGTTGAGCTCACGGGCGAGACCGAACAGCTCGACCAGGGTGGTGCCGGCGGAGGCCACGGCGTCACGCGGGGTGATGGCTTCCTTGGTCTCCACGTCCAGGACGAGCTTGTCGAAGTCGGTGCGCTGCTCCACGCGGGTGGCCTCCACGCGGAAGGTCACCTTCAGGACGGGCGAGTAGATCGAGTCGACCGGGATGCGGCCGATCTCCGCGTCCCCGGCCTTGTTCTGGGCGGCGGAGACGTACCCGCGCCCGCGCTCGATGGTCAGCTCGAGCTCGAGCTGGCCCTTCGCGTTGAGGGTCGCGATGTGCAGGTCCGGGTTGTGGATCTCCACACCGGCCGGGGCCGTGATGTCCGCGGCGGTGACGACGCCGGGGCCCTGCTTGCGCAGGTAGGCGACGACGGGCTCGTCCTGCTCCGAGGAGACGGCGAGCTTCTTGATGTTGAGAATGACCTCGGAGACGTCCTCCTTCACGCCCTCCACGGTGGAGAACTCGTGGAGCACCCCGTCGAGCCGGATGCTGGTCACGGCGGCACCGGGGATCGAGGACAGGAGGGTGCGGCGGAGGGAGTTGCCGAGGGTGTAGCCGAAGCCGGGCTCGAGCGGTTCGATCACGAAGCGGGACCGGTTGTCGGCCACGACCTCTTCAGAGAGGGTGGGGCGCTGTGCGATGAGCACTGATGTTTCCTTTCAGCGGGCATCCGCTATATGACGCGCGCAAATGGTGGAAAACAGTTGAGGGGTGCGGACCGGTGCCCGGCCCGCTGTCGGCACGCGCACCGGGACCCCGCAGGGTCCCGGTGCGCGTGCTCGCATCAGACGCGGCGGCGCTTCGGCGGGCGGCAGCCGTTGTGCGCGCTCGGGGTGACGTCCGAGATGGAGCCGACCTCGAGGCCGGTGGCCTGCAGGGAGCGGATGGCGGTCTCGCGCCCGGAGCCGGGGCCCTTGACGAACACGTCGACCTTGCGCATGCCGTGCTCCTGCGCGCGCTTGGCGGCGGCCTCGGCGGCCATCTGGGCCGCGAAGGGGGTGGACTTGCGAGAGCCCTTGAAACCCATCTCGCCGGCGGACGACCAGGAGAGGACGGCGCCGGAGGGGTCGGTGATAGTGACGATGGTGTTGTTGAACGTCGACTTGATGTGGGCCTGGCCCTGGGTGACGTTCTTCTTGTCCTTGCGGCGGGGCTTGCGGGCAGCCGCTGCGCGAGTCTTCGGGGGCATGGAGATCTCCTACAAAGTTCGGGAAGAGTGGTGGTGGGCCGCTCGGGGGACCGCGGGGTCCTGGCGCGCGAGCGGCAGCGGGCTACTTCTTCTTGCCGGCGACCGTGCGCTTCGGACCCTTGCGGGTGCGGGCGTTGGTCTTGGTGCGCTGACCGTGCACGGGCAGGCCGCGGCGGTGCCGGATGCCCTGGTAGCTGCCGATCTCGACCTTGCGGCGGATGTCGGCGGCCACCTCGCGGCGGAGGTCACCCTCAACCTTGTAGTTGCCTTCGATGTAGTCGCGCAGCTCCACGAGCTGGGCATCGGTGAGTTCGCGCACGCGCAGGTCGCCCGAGATGCCGGTGGCGTCCAGGGTGGCCAGCGCGCGGGTGCGACCCACGCCGTAGATGTAGGTGAGCGCAATTTCCAGCCGCTTTTCGCGGGGGAGGTCGACGCCTGCGAGACGAGCCATATCGGCGGTTCTCCTTGTGTTCCAGAGGTCTGGAGCATCGCTGCCCGGTCGGTGACGTCATGTCGTTCCGCCGGTCCCCGGCCTCTGTGCCGGGGGCACCCGCCTGGATCTCTCCGGTCGGGAGCGGTGCCTTTGTGGATCCACTTGCGTGGGGTGGTCGGGGCTGGTCAGCCCTGACGCTGTTTGTGGCGCGGGTTCTCGCAGATCACCATGACCCGCCCGTTGCGGCGGATCACCTTGCACTTGTCGCAGATCGGCTTCACGCTCGGTTGGACCTTCATCGCATTCCTTCGCGTCGTTCTCTCGAGTGGTGTGCGGCCCGGACGGCCGCCGGTCCTACTTGTAGCGGTAGACGATACGACCGCGGGTGAGGTCGTACGGGCTCAGCTCCACCACCACGCGGTCCTCGGGGAGGATCCGGATGTAGTGCTGGCGCATCTTCCCGGAGATGTGGGCGAGGACCAGGTGACCGTTGTTCAGCTCAACGCGGAACATCGCGTTGGGCAGAGCCTCGACCACAGTGCCTTCGATCTCGATGACTCCGTCTTTCTTGGCCATATCCTCCGCTAACTTCAGGTGCCCCCCGCCGGGGCGGCGAGCAGGGTTTCGGGTGTACATCGTCGTTAAACGCCGCAGCGGACCTGTACGCGTGCACCATCACCGTTCGTGGTGCACGGTGAGGGTCGGCGTGGTCCGATGTGTGCGGAATCGCTGGAGCACAGACAACCAACAGGACACTCTACGGGATCGGGGGCGTCTCCCGCAACGCGGGAGGCGCCCCCGGGGGCGCGGGGACAGGTCCGTCGGACCGGGGACGACGGCGCTCAGACGGTCGCGGCGAGCTGCCCGCAGGCCCCGTCGATGTCGGAGCCGCGGGTGTCCCGCACGGTGGTGGGGATGCCATGGGCCCGCAGCCGCTCCACGAAGTTCTGCTCCACGCCGGGCCGCGACGCGGTCCACTTGGAGCCCGGGGTCGGGTTGAGCGGGATGGGGTTCACGTGCACCCATCCCCCGCCGCGGGCGTTGAGCTTCTCCCCGAGGAGATCGGCCCGCCACCCGTGGTCGTTGATGTCGCGGATCAGGGCGTACTCGATCGAGACCCGCCGGCCGGTGGCCTGGTAGTAGTCGTAGGCGGCGTCGAGGGCCTCGTCGACCTTCCAGCGGGTGTTGATCGGGATGAGCTCGTCCCGCAGCTCGTCGTCCGGGGCGTGCAGGGACAGCGCCAGCGTGACCGGGAGTCCCTCCTGCGTGAACTTCCGGATGCCGGGCACGAGGCCCACCGTGGACATGGTGATCCCGCGCGCCGAGATGCCGAGGCCCTCCGGCGAGGGGTCGATGAGGCGGTGGATCGCGCCGATCGACGCCTTGTAGTTGGCGAGGGCCTCCCCCATGCCCATGAACACGATGTTGGAGATGCGCAGCGGCTCCTGCTCGGCCCTGCCGACCCGGCCGCCGCGGAGCATCCGCGCGCCCTGCACGACCTGCTCGACCATCTCCGCGGTGGAGAGGTTGCGGGTCAGGCCCGCCTGGCCGGTCGCGCAGAAGGGGCAGTTCATCCCGCAGCCGGCCTGGGAGGAGATGCACATGGTCACCCGGTGGGTGTAGCGCATGAGCACGGACTCCACAGTGGCACCGTCGAAGCACCGGTGGACGTTCTTGACGGTGTCCCCCTGGTCGGCCTCGAGGCTGCGCACGGTCGTCAGCAGCGGCGGCAGGGCCTGGGACACGAGCTCCTCCCGGCCGGCCGCGGGCAGGTCGGTCATGTCCTCCGGCGCGGTGGCGAACCGGTCGAAGTAGTGCCGGGAGAGCTGCCCGGCCCGGAACGGCTGGTGTCCCAGCTCGGCGAGGAACTCCCGGCGGCCGGCCATGTCGAAGTCGGCGAGGTGGCGCGGGGGCTTGCCGCGCCGCGGGGCGGCAAAGGTCAGCTGACCGGGCCGCGGCTTCACGGTGAGCTCGACGGGCGTCCTGGTGGTGGTGCTCTGCTGCGGCTGCTGGGCCACGGTGTTCTCCTCGCGGTCGCGCGGGTCCGGGGTGGTGGAGGGCCGCCCGGTCACGGCAGGTCCTCCGGGATGGGGACGGGGCGCACGCCGAGCGGCTCGAGCTCGGAGGCCCCGCCGTCCTCGGCCGTGAGCACCCAGACGCCGTCGGCGTGCAGGGCCACGGAGTGCTCCCACTGGCTGGAGCGGGCCCCGTCGGTGGTGACCACGGTCCACTCGTCGTCGAGCACGCGGGTGCCGATCCCGCCGCGCACGAGCATCGGTTCGATGGCCAGCGCCATCCCGGGACGCAGGCGGGGCCCGCGGTCGGTGCTGCGGAAGTTCAGGACGTCGGGGGCCATGTGCATCTTGGAGCCGATGCCGTGGCCCACGTACTCCTCGAGGATGCCGAAGCGGTGCCCGGAGACCTTCCGCACGTAGTCCTCCACGGCCGCGCCGATGTCGCCGACGTGCGTGCCGGTGGCCGCCGCCGCGATGCCGTGCCACATGGCGTTGCGCGTGACGTCGGAGAGCTCGGCGTCCGAGGGGTCGGGGCGGCCCAGCAGCACGGTGCGCGCCGAGTCCCCGTGCCAGCCCTCGACGATCGCCCCGCCGTCCACGGAGAGGATGTCACCCTCCTGCAGCACCTGCTCCCCCGGGATGCCGTGGACCACCACGTCGTTGACGGACACGCACACCGCGGCGGGATAGCCGAAGTAGCCGAGGAAGTTGGAGCTCGCCCCGTGCTCGTTGAGGACGGAGCGGAAGACGTCGTCGAGGGACGCGGTGGTCGCGCCGGGGACGGCGGCCGCCACGGCGGCGTCGAGGGCGCGCGAGGTCACCACCCCGGCGCGCTGCATGGAGCGCAGCTGGGCGTTGGTCTTGTACTCGATCCGGCGGCGGCCGAACATGCGGTCTTCCTTCCGAGCCGCTCCCCCGGTCGGGGAGCTCGCGGCTGTCGTGGGTTAAACGTGAGACCCCCGGGGATGTCCGGGGGTGTCACGGCGTTCGTGGAGCGGGGCGGTGCGTCAGGACAGCGCCGTCATGATCCGCTGGGAGACCTCGTCGACGGTCCCGAGGCCGTCGACCGCGCGGACGATGCCGCGCCGGTCGTAGACGTCGACGACCACGGCGGTCTCCGCGTCGTACACGTCGAGGCGGTGCCGGATGACCGCCTCCGTGTCGTCGGTGCGCCCCTCCTTCTGGGCGCGCCCGAGGAGCCGCTGGACGAGCTCGTCGCGGTCGGCGGTCAGCTTCAGCACGACGTCGAGCTCCTGCCCCAGCTCGGTGAGGATGGTGTCCAGCTCGTCCACCTGCGCGGCGTTGCGCGGGTAGCCGTCGAGCAGGAAGCCGTCGGCGGTGTCCGTCTCGGCGAGGCGGTCGCGGACCATCCGGTTGGTCACCGAGTCCGGGACGAGGTCGCCGGCGTCGATGTAGCTCTTGGCCTCCTGCCCCAGGGGGGTCTGGCCCTTGATGTTGGCCCGGAAGATGTCCCCGGTGGAGATCGCGGGGACGCCGAGCCGCTCCGAGATGCGCACGGCCTGCGTGCCCTTGCCTGCGCCGGGGGGGCCGATGATGAGCATGCGGGTCATGAAGTCTCCTTGCGGTCGGTGGTGGCTGCGGTCCCAGTCTACCGGGACGCCCCCGGCGCCCCCGCGAGGGGGCGCCGGGGACGGGGGTCAGCGCAGCAGGCCCTCGTAGTTGCGCTGCTGCAGCTGGGCCTCGATCTGCTTCACCGTGTCCAGGCCCACGCCCACCATGATCAGCAGCGACGGCCCGCCGAAGGGGAAGTTCTGGTTCGCGTCGATGAGCACGAGCGCCACGAGCGGGATCATCGACACGATGCCCAGGTAGAGGGCGCCCGGGAACGTGATCCGGCTGAGCACGTACGCGAGGTACTTCTCGGTGGGCCGGCCCGCGCGGATCCCCGGGATGAAGCCGCCGTAGCGCTTCATGTTGTTGGAGACCTCCTCCGGGTTGAAGGTGATCGACACGTAGAAGTACGTGAAGAACACGATCATCAGGAAGTACATCGCCATGTACACGGGGTGGTCGCCGGTGATGAGGTAGGTGTTGATCCAGTTGACCCAGCCGGGGATGTCCGTCCCGTCGTCCGGCATGCCGAACTGGGCGAGCATCCCGGGGAGCATCAGCATCGAGGACGCGAAGATGATGGGGATGACCCCGGCCATGTTGACCTTGAGCGGGATGTAGGTGGTGGTCCCGCCGATCGTGCGCCGGCCCACCATCCGCTTGGCGTACTGCACGGGCACGCGGCGCTGGGACTGCTCCACGAAGACCACGCAGGTGATCACCACGAGGCCCACGGCGAGCACCGAGAGGAACACGCCCCAGCCCCGGGTGCGGAGGATCTCGCCCAGCGCGGAGGGGAAGGTCGCGGCGATGGAGGTGAAGATGAGCAGCGACATGCCGTTGCCCACGCCCTTCTCCGTGATCCGCTCCCCCAGCCACATGATGATCGCCGTGCCGGCGGTCATCGTGATGATGATGATGAGCACCGTCAGCCAGGTGTCGTCCGGGATGATCGGCAGGGGGCAGTCCCCCAGCAGTGCGCCGGACCGGGCGAGCGAGACCACCGTGGTGGCGTTGAGCAGCGCGAGGCCGATGGTGAGGTAGCGGGTGTACTGGGTCAGCTGCGTCTGCCCCTGCGCACCCTCCTCGTGCAGCTCCTGGAAGCGCGGGATGACCACGCGCAGCAGCTGCACGATGATGCTCGCGGTGATGTAGGGCATGACGCCCAGGGCGAAGACCGACAGCTGCAGCAGGGCGCCGCCGCTGAAGAGGTTCACCATGTCGTACACGCCGCCCGTGGTGGTCCCCAGGGCCAGGCACTGCTGCACGTTGCCGTAGTCGACGCCCGGCGCCGGGATGAACGTGCCCAGGCGGTAGAGCACGATGAGGGCGAGGGTGAACCCCAGCTTGCGTCGCAGGTCGGGGGTTCGCAACGCCCGTCCGAAAGCGCTGAGCACATGTCCTCCTAGAGACTGGGTCCGACCGGCATCCGGTGGCGGGGAGTGTGGTGGTGCGGGAGCTCGGTCCGGGGTCCGCGCACCCGGGGGGCGCGGACGACTCCGGCAAGTCTAACGAACGCGTCGGCCCCGGGACTCACCCGGGGCGCGCGCCGAGGGGGCGGGTTCGTGCCCGCCGACGGGTCAGGCCCCGCCCACGCTGGCGTGGACGGGGCCTGATCCAGGGGTGCCGCGGGGCCGGGCGTGCGCCCGGCCCCGCGGCCCGCGCTCACAGCGCGGTGGTGCTGCCGCCGGCGGCGGCGATCTTCTCCGCGGCGGAGCCCGAGAAGGCGTGCGCCTTCACGTCGACCGCGACCGCGATCTCGCCGGAGCCCAGCACCTTGACGGGCTGGTTCTTGCGCACCGCGCCGCGGGCCACGAGCGACTCCACGGTCACCTCGCCGCCCTCCGGGAAGAGCTCGGTGAGCTTGTCCAGGTTGACGACCTGGTACTCCACGCGGAACGGGTTCTTGAACCCGCGCAGCTTGGGCAGGCGCATGTGCAGCGGAAGCTGCCCGCCCGCGAAGCCCGCCTTGACCTGGTACCGGGCACTGGTGCCCTTGGTGCCGCGGCCGGCGGTCTTGCCCTTGGAGCCCTGGCCGCGACCCACGCGGGTCCTGGCGGTCTTCGCGCCCTTGGCCGGACGCAGGTGGTGCACCTTGAGGGCGTGCACCTTCTCGGTGCTCTGAACGGGGTTCTCAGCAGTGTTCTCTGCCATGGTTACTTGGCCTCCTCGACCTTGACCAGGTGGGCGACGGTGTTGACCATGCCCGCGGTCACGCCGTCGGCCTTGCGGACCACGACGTTGCCCGGCCGCTTGAGGCCGAGGGACCGCAGGGTGTTCCGCATGTTCTGCTTCTGGCCGACCACCGACCGGACCTGCGTGATGCGCAGCTCCGTGCCGTCGGGCTGGATACGCTTGCCGGACATCAGGCACCTGCCTTCTGGATCGAGCGCAGCAACGGACCGGGGACGACCTCGTCGATCGGAAGCCCACGGCGGGCCGCGACGGCCGCCGGCTCCTCGAGCTGGCGGAGCGCCTCGATGGTTGCGTGCACGATGTTGATCTGGTTCGACGAGCCGAGGGACTTCGACAGCACGTCGTGGATGCCGGCGCACTCGAGCACGGCGCGGACCGGACCACCGGCGATCACACCGGTACCGGGGGTCGCCGGGCGCAGCATGACGACGCCTGCGGCGGCCTCGCCCTGCACGCGGTGCGGGATCGTGCGGTCCTCGATGCGCGGGACGCGGAAGAAGTTCTTCTTCGCCTCCTCGACGCCCTTGGAGATCGCGGCCGGCACCTCCTTCGCCTTGCCGTAGCCCACGCCGACCATGCCGTTGCCGTCGCCGACGACGACGAGGGCGGTGAAGCTGAAGCGACGACCGCCCTTGACGACCTTGGAGACACGGTTGATGGTCACGACGCGCTCGAGGAACTTGTCCTTCTCCTCGTCGCGGCCGCCGCGGCCACCGCGGCCGCCGCGCTCACCGCGGCCGCCGCGCTCGCCACGGCCCCCGCGCTCGCCACGGCCCCCGCGGTCGCCGCGGGAGTCCTGGGAGCGGTTGGCATCGGTGGTCTGCTGGGCCCCGGTCGCCTCCGTGGAGGCAGTGCTGGCTTCGGTCACCTGGGTTTCCTTCTCGTTGTTCTGCTCGCTCACAGTGCCAGACCTCCTTCGCGGGCGCCGTCGGCGACAGCCGCCACGCGACCGTGGTACTTGTTGCCGCCGCGGTCGAACACGACGGACTCGACACCGGCGGCCTTGGCGCGCTCGGCCACGAGCTCACCCACACGCTTGGCCTTCGCGGTCTTGTCCGCGTCGGCGCCGCGCAGGTCGGCCTCCATGGTGGACGCCGAGGCGACGGTGACACCCTGGGTGTCGTCGACGACCTGGACGAACACGTGGCGGGCCGAGCGGTTGACGACCAGGCGCGGGCGCGCTGCCGTGCCGGCCAGGTGCTTGCGCACCCGGACGTGGCGGCGGCTGCGGGCGGCGGCCTTGGACTTGCCCTTGATCTTCAGAGCCATGGTTACTTACCAGCCTTTCCGGCCTTGCGGCGGATCTGCTCGCCGGCGTACCGCACGCCCTTGCCCTTGTAGGGCTCGGGGGCGCGGAGCTTGCGGATCTTGGCGGCGACCTCGCCGACCTGCTGCTTGTCGATGCCGTTGACCGAGAGCTTGTTGACGCCCTCGACGGCGAACGAGATGCCCTCCGGGGCCTTGAAGGTGATCGGGTGGCTGTAGCCGAGGGCGAACTCGAGGTCCTGGCCCTTGGCCTGCACGCGGTACCCGGTGCCCACGATCTCGATGCCCTTGGAGTAGCCCTGGGTGACGCCCTGGATC
Source organism: Kocuria himachalensis (assembly GCF_054784195.1). NCBI lineage: Bacteria > Bacillati > Actinomycetota > Actinomycetes > Micrococcales > Micrococcaceae > Kocuria > Kocuria himachalensis. Next base: position 70,003 of record NZ_BAAGPL010000017.1, on the reverse strand, counting down.
ATGTTGGCGATCAGGGTGCGGGTGAGGCCGTGCAGCGAGCGGGACTCGCGCTCGTCGTCGGGTCGGGTGACGGTGAGGGTGCTGTCCTCGAGCGCGACCGAGATCGGGCTGGCAACGGTGTGCTGCAGCTCGCCCTTGGCGCCCTTGACGGAGACGACGTTGCCGTCGACGTTGATCTCCACACCGGCCGGCACAGAGATGGGGAGACGTCCGATACGTGACATGTTCTCTTCCTTTCTGTTCCGGGGTTACCAGACGTAGGCGAGGACTTCGCCGCCCACGCCCTTCTTCGCGGCCTGCTTGTCGGTCAGCAGCCCGGAAGAGGTGGACAGGATGGCGATGCCCAGGCCGCCCAGGACCTTGGGGAGGTTGGTGGACTTGGCGTAGACGCGCAGGCCCGGCTTGGAGATGCGCCGGACGCCCGCGATGGAGCGCTCCCGGTTGGGGCCGAACTTCAGGGACAGCGTGAGGGTCTTGCCGACCTCGGCCGCCTCCTCCTTGTAGTCCGCGATGTAGCCCTCGGCCTTGAGGATGTCCGCCACGCGAGCCTTGAGCTTCGAGTACGGCATGCTCACGGAGTCGTGGTAGGCGGAGTTGGCGTTGCGCAGACGCGTCAGCATGTCCGCGACAGGATCTGTCATTGTCATTTTGGGGGCACGTGCCCTTCCTCGTCCCGGTTTCCGCCGGCGCCGTGCGGCGCGCGAGCAGACCTGGAACGTAGCGAGATTAGTTGGTGTTGAAGGGGAAACCGAGCGCCTTCAGCAGCGCGCGGCCCTCGTCGTCGGTCTTCGCGGTGGTGACCACCGTGATGTCCATGCCGCGGACCCGGTCGATGCGGTCCTGGTCGATCTCGTGGAACATGGACTGCTCGGTGAGGCCGAAGGTGTAGTTGCCGTTGCCGTCGAACTGGCGGGCGGACAGCCCGCGGAAGTCACGGATGCGCGGCAGGGCCAGGGTCACCAGGCGGTCGAGGAACTCCCACATGCGGTCGCCGCGCAGCGTGGTGTGCGCGCCAATCGGCATGCCCTCGCGGAGCTTGAACTGCGCGATGGACTTCTTCGCCCGGGTCACGAGCGGCTTCTGGCCCGTGATGGCGGTGAGGTCGCGGACGGCGCCGTCGATGAGCTTCGAGTCCTTCGCGGCGTCGCCGACACCCATGTTCACGACGACCTTGACGACGCGCGGGATCTCCATGACGTTGCCGTAGCCGAACTGCTCCTGCAGCACGGGCACGACGGTCTCCTGGTACTTGTCCTTGAAGCGCGGGGACACGCTGATCTCGGTGGTTTCGGTCATCACAGGTCCTTGCCGGTGCTCTTGGAGACGCGGATGCGGACGGTCTTCTGGCGCCCGTCGCGCTCCACGGTCTCGGTGCGGTGGCCGACGCGGGTCGGCTTGTTGGTCTCCGGGTCCACGAGCGCCACGTTGGACACGTGGATCGGGGCCTCGACCTTGTCGATGCCGCCGGCTTCGCCCTGCATGGAGGCCTTGCGGTGGCGGGTGATCACGTTGATGCCCTCCACGACCACGCGGGACGTCTCGGGGATGACGCGCAGGACCTTGCCCTGCTTGCCCTTGTTGTCCTTGCTGCCGGAGATGACCTGCACCAGGTCGCCGGTCTTGATCTTGAACTTCGCCATGGTCAGAGCACCTCCGGGGCCAGCGAGATGATCTTCATGAACTTCTTGTCGCGCAGCTCACGGCCCACGGGGCCGAAGATGCGGGTGCCCCGGGGGTCACCGTCGTTCTTCAGGATCACTGCGGCGTTCTCGTCGAACTTGATGTAGGAGCCGTCCGGACGACGGCGCTCCTTCTTGGTGCGGACGATGACGGCCTTGACCACGTCGCCCTTCTTCACGTTCCCGCCGGGGATCGCGTCCTTCACGGTGGCGACGATGATGTCGCCGATGCCTGCGTAGCGACGTCCGGATCCACCGAGAACACGGATGGTGAGGATTTCCTTCGCACCCGTGTTGTCGGCGACCTTCAGTCGCGACTCCTGCTGAATCACTGATTACTCCTGTCGTCACGCCGGTTCCAACACCGATCGAGAGCACGGTGCGGGCCTTGCGGAACAGCTTGTCGGATGATGTGCCCTCCCCCGGCGTCGCACGCCGGACCGGGCCCAGCCCTCCATGCCAGGAGCATCTGAACCCGCCACCAGGTGGCACGGGGGCGCCCTGCACGCGGTCATTATGCGCTGGCACGAAGAGCTGTGGGATGCACGGGCAGACGTGTCGGCCCATACAAGCTCACCAGCCTAGCACAGGCGGGACGCCCGTCCGTGCGGGGCGGTGGACTGACGACGGCCCGCCCCTTCGTGGAAGGGACGGGCCGTCGCGGCCGTGGCCGGCTCTAGCGAGCTCGGGTCACTTGGCCTTCTCGAGGATCTCCACGATCCGCCACCGCTTGGTGGCGGACAGCGGACGGGTCTCGGAGATCAGGACGAGGTCGCCGACACCGGCGGCGTTCTGCTCGTCGTGGGCCTTGACCTTCGAGGAACGGCGCATGACCTTGCCGTACAGCGCGTGCTTGACGTTGTCCTGCAGCTGGACGACGACGGTCTTGTCCATCTTGTCGGAGACCACGTAGCCACGACGGCTCTTGCGGTCACCGCGCTCGTCGGCCTGCTCGGCCTCGTTGTTGATCTGCTCGGTCACTTGGCGTCCTCCTCGGAGGTGGTCTCGGCGGTGGTCTCGGCGGAGCCCGCCTGGGGCCGGATGCCGAGCTCGCGCTCGCGCAGCACCGTGTAGATGCGCGCGATGTCGCGCTTGACGGCCTTGAGGCGGCCGTTGTTCTCGAGCTGACCGGTTGCGGACTGGAAGCGGAGGTTGAACAGCTCCTCCTTGGCCTTGCGCAGCGCCTCACCCAGAGAGTCCTTGTCGAGGGCCGCGAGGTTCTCGATGCTCAGATCCTTGGATCCAACAGCCATTCTCATTCACCACCTTCGCGACGCACGATGCGTGCCTTCATCGGGAGCTTGTGGATCGCCAGGCGCAGGGCCTCGCGGGCGACCTCTTCGGAGACACCGGAGAGCTCGAACATCACGCGCCCGGGCTTGACGTTGGCCACCCACCACTCGGGGGAGCCCTTGCCGGAGCCCATGCGGGTCTCGGCGGGCTTCTTGGTCAGGGGGCGGTCCGGGTAGATGTTGATCCAGACCTTGCCGCCACGCTTGATGTGGCGGGTCATGGCGATACGCGCGGCCTCGATCTGACGGTTCGTCACGTAGGCCGGCGTGAGCGCCTGGATGCCCCACTCGCCGAAGGCGACGGTGGTGCCGCCCTTGGCAGCGCCCGACCGCTTGGGGTGGTGCTGCTTGCGGAACTTCACACGACGTGGGATGAGCATTTACTTACCACCCTCTGCGTTGGTCGCTCCCGCGGCCGGAGCCGGGGAGGCGGCGGAGTCGGTGCGCTCACGGCGTCCGCCACGGTCGTTACGGTCGGGACGACGACGGTCGCCGCCGCCGCCTCCGCGACGCTCGCCCGGACCGCCACGACGATCACGGTCGCCGCCGCCACGGCCGCGGGAGGGAGCGGCGGCCTGCTGGGCCGCCAGTTCCTTCGCGGTGAGGTCGCCCTTGTAGATCCAGACCTTCACGCCGATGCGGCCGAAGGTGGTCTTGGCCTCGAAGAACCCGTAGTCGATGTTCGCGCGCAGGGTGTGCAGGGGCACACGGCCTTCGCGGTAGAACTCCGAGCGGCTCATCTCGGCGCCGCCGAGGCGGCCGGCGCACTGGATGCGGATGCCCTTCGCGCCGGCGCGCTGCGCCGACTGGATGGCCTTCTTCATGGCGCGGCGGAAGGCCACGCGGGAGGCGAGCTGCTCGGCGACGCCCTGGGCGACCAGCTGGGCGTCCACCTCGGGGTTCTTGACCTCGAGGATGTTCAGCTGGATCTGCTTGCCCGTGAGCTTCTCGAGCTCGCCGCGGATGCGGTCGGCCTCGGCGCCGCGGCGGCCGATGACGATGCCGGGGCGGGCGGTGTGGATGTCCACGCGCACGCGGTCCCGGGTCCGCTCGATCTCGACCTTGGAGATGCCGGCCCGCTCCATGCCCGTGGACATGAGCTTGCGGATCTTGATGTCCTCACGGACGTAGTCCTTGTAGCGCTGGCCCTCCTTGGTGGAGTCCGCGTACCAGTGCGACACGTGGTCGGTGGTGATGCCCAGCCGGAACCCGTGCGGGTTGATCTTCTGTCCCACTTAGCGGACCTCCTCGCTGTCAGGGCTCGCCACGATCACGGTGATGTGGCTCGTGCGCTTGTTGATGCGGTAGGCGCGGCCCTGGGCGCGCGGCCGGAACCGCTTCATGGTCGGACCCTCGTCGACGAAGGCCTCGCTCACGACGAGCTCCTCCTCCTTGTACGGCAGGCCGTCACGGTCCGCCAGCTGGCGCGCGTTCGCGACCGCCGACTGGAGGACCTTGAACACCGGCTCCGAAGCAGCCTGTGGGGCGAACTTCAGAATCGCCAGAGCCTCATTCGCCTGTTGGCCACGAATCAGGTTGACGACGCGCCGGGCCTTCATAGGCGTCACGCGGATGTAGCGCGCAGATGCCTTGGCTTCCATTGCTTTCCTTCTCTCGTCTTCTCGAAGTGCTCACGCTGCGGGATCCCGGAGGATCAGCGGCGCTTGCCCTTCTTGTCGTCCTTCACATGGCCGCGGAAGGTCCGCGTGGAGGCGAACTCGCCGAGCTTGTGCCCGACCATCGACTCGGTGATGAACACGGGAATGTGCTTGCGTCCGTCGTGCACGGCGATCGTGTGCCCCAGCATGTCGGGGATGATCATCGAGCGGCGGGACCACGTCTTGATGACGTTCTTGGTGCCCTTGTCGTTCTCCTTGGCGACCTTCAGGAAAAGGTGCTGATCGACGAAAGGGCCCTTCTTCAGGCTGCGTGGCATGTGTCAGGCTCCTTAGCGCTTGTTCTTGCCGGTGCGACGACGGCGGACGATGAGCTTGTCGCTCTCCTTGTTGGGGCGGCGGGTGCGGCCCTCGGGCTTGCCGTTCGGGTTGACCGGGTGACGGCCACCGGAGGTCTTGCCCTCGCCACCACCGTGCGGGTGGTCGACGGGGTTCATGACCACACCGCGGACGGTCGGGCGGACGCCCTTCCAGCGGTTGCGGCCGGCCTTGCCCCAGTTGATGTTCGACTGCTCGGCGTTGCCGACCTCGCCGACGGTCGCGCGGCAGCGCACGTCGACGTTGCGGATCTCGCCGGAGGGCAGCCGGAGCTGGCCGTACTTGCCCTCCTTGGCGACGAGCTGCACGGACGCACCGGCGGAGCGGGCGAGCTTGGCGCCGCCGCCCGGACGGAGCTCGACGGCGTGGATCACGGTGCCGACGGGGATGTTGCGCAGCGGCAGGTTGTTGCCGGGCTTGATGTCGGCGCCGGGGCCCGACTCGACGACGTCGCCCTGCGACAGCTTGTTCGGAGCGATGATGTAGCGCTTGGAGCCGTCCACGAAGTGCAGCAGCGCGATGCGCGCCGTGCGGTTCGGGTCGTACTCGATGTGCGCGACCTTGGCGTCGACGCCGTCCTTGTCGTGGCGACGGAAGTCGATGACGCGGTACTGGCGCTTGTGCCCGCCACCCTTGTGCCGGGTGGTGATGCGACCGGTGTTGTTCCGGCCGCCCTTCTTGGGCAGCGGCCGGACCAGCGACTTCTCGGGGGTCGTGCGCGTGATTTCTGCGAAGTCGGCAACGGAGGAGCCGCGACGGCCCGGGGTTGTCGGCTTGTGCTTACGGATAGCCATGTGTCAGTTCCTCGTTAAAGTGGTCTCCGCTCAGGCGAGCGGACCGCCGAAGATGTCGATGGTGCCTTCCTTCAGGGTCACAACGGCACGCTTGGTGCCCTTGCGCTGACCCCAGCCGAAGCGCGTGCGCTTCCGCTTCCCGGCACGGTTGATGGTGTTGACGGACTCGACCTTGACGCCGAAGATCTGCTCCACGGCGTACTTGATCTGCGTCTTGTTCGAGTCGGGCGCCACGAAGAACGTGTAGCGGCCCTCGTCGATGAGCCCGTAGGACTTCTCCGAGACGACCGGCGCGATGATGACGTCCCGGGGGTCCTTGATGGTGGTCGCGCTCACTTGGCGTCCTCCTGCTTCTTCTTGCTGGCGGCCGCCACGAAGGACTCGAACGCGTCCTTGGTGAAGACCACGTCGTCGGAGACCAGCACGTCGTACGTGTTGAGCTGGTCCGCGTAGAGGGTGTGCACGTCGTCGAGGTTGCGCACCGACAGCGCGGCCACGTCGTCCGAGCGGTGCAGGACGACCAGCAGGTTCTTGCGGTCGGAGAGCCCGCGCAGCGTCGCCTGGGCGGCCTTCGTGTTGGGGACGGTGCCCTCGACGACGGCCTCCACGACGTGGATGCGGTTGTTGCGCGCCCGGTCCGAGAGGGCTCCGCGCAGGGCGGCGGCCTTCATCTTCTTGGGGGTGCGCTGGCTGTAGTCGCGCGGGGTCGGGCCGTGCACCACGCCGCCACCGGTCATGTGCGGGGCGCGGATCGAGCCCTGGCGGGCGCGGCCGGTGCCCTTCTGCTTGAAGGGCTTGCGGCCGGCGCCGGAGACCTCGGCGCGGTTCTTGGTCTTGTGCGTGCCCTGGCGGGCCGCGGCCAGCTGAGCGACGACGACCTGGTGCAGCAGGGGCACGTTGGTCTGGACGTCGAAGATCTCGGCGGGCAGTTCGACGTTGACGGTCTGAGTTGCCATGGTGTCAGGCTCCCTTCACTGCGGTGCGGACGAGGACGACCGAACCCTTGGGGCCCGGCAGGGCGCCCTTGATGAGCAGCAGGGAGTTTTCGGCGTCCACGGCGTGAACGGTGAGGTTCTGCGTCGTGTGACGGACGGCGCCCATGCGGCCCGCCATGCGCATGCCCTTGAACACGCGAGCGGGGTAGGACGCGCCGCCGATGGATCCCGGCTTGCGGTGGTTCTTGTGGGCACCGTGGGAGGCGCCGACGCCGGAGAAGCCGTGACGCTTCATCACACCGGCCGTGCCCTTGCCCTTGGTCTTGCCGATCACGTCGACCTTCTGGCCGGCCTCGAAGAGCTCGACGGAGAGCTCCTGGCCCAGCTCGTAGGTGTCGGCGTCGGCCGTGCGCAGCTCCACGACGTGGCGGCGCGGCGTCACGCCGGCCTTCTCGAAGTGGCCGGCCAGCGGCTGGGTGACCTTGCGGGGGTCGATCGCACCGAACCCGATCTGGACGGCCGAGTAGCCGTCACGGTCCTGGTTGCGCAGCTGGGTCACGACGTTGGAGTCCGCCTTGACGACGGTCACCGGCACGAACTTCCCGTTCTCGTCCCAGACCTGGGTCATGCCGAGCTTCGTGCCCAGCAGGCCCTTCACCTGGCGTTCGAAAGTGGTAGTCATTGGGATGCGATCCTCTTTACAGCTTGATTTCGATGTTCACGTCAGCCGGCAGGTCGAGGCGCATGAGCGAGTCGACGGCCTTCGGCGTGGGGTCGATGATGTCGATCAGCCGCTTGTGCGTGCGCATCTCGAAGTGCTCACGGCTGTCCTTGTACTTGTGCGGCGAACGGATGACGCAGTACACGTTCTTCTCGGTGGGCAACGGCACGGGGCCGACCACCGTGGCGCCTGCGCGCGTCACCGTCTCAACGATCTTCCGGGCCGAGACGTCGATGACCTCGTGGTCATAAGACTTCAGCCGGATGCGGATTTTCTGTCCCGCCATGGCGTCGTGACTCTCTTTCTTGAACGTACTTCCCTGTGACGGAGCCGAGGGCTCCTTGTGCATGGCGCCACCTGGTGGGCGCCCCTCCACGCAGACTGAATCCGGAAGGATCCGGGTTCCTCACCCTGCTGGAGCTCCGACCCCCGAACTCGGGCGTGTCGCCTCGTGCGGGCACGAGGGCGCACCGGGTCCGTTCCTCGGGGCGGGCTGTATGTGGTCCGTCCGTGGCAGCTTCCAGGAGCTGCTGGCCCCCGGTTCTGCTTCGGAACCCGATGGTGTCCTGGGGTCTGCCGGTTCGAACCGTTGGGAGCACACGTCGGCGCTTGAACAACGTCCTCCATCCTGCCAGAGATGCCAGACCGGTGCAAACGCACGGCCCCGTCCGCCGGGACCAGGGGCGTGGGCGACGGAGCGGAAGCCGTGGGGCTCGCCCGCCAGGTGCCCGCGCCGGCGGCCGGGCACGGGTCCCGACCGCACGCCGGCGCCCGGACGGACGGTCCCCCCGCCGTCGACCGCGAGCCCGGACGCGGAGGCTCCCGTGCGGGAGCTCGACCGCGCCCGGAACGCGCGAAACCCCCCGCCGCTGCGCGAGCGACGGGGGGTTCTGCGCAGATCGAGCAGTCCGGGGACTACTTGATGATCTTGGTGACGCGGCCGGAGCCCACGGTGCGGCCACCCTCGCGGATGGCGAAGCCGAGGCCCTCCTCCATGGCGATCGGCTGGATCAGCGCGACCGTCATCTCGGTGTTGTCGCCGGGCATGACCATCTCGGTGCCCTCAGGCAGCGTGATGACGCCGGTGACGTCGGTGGTCCGGAAGTAGAACTGCGGACGGTAGTTGGAGTAGAACGGGTTGTGACGCCCGCCCTCCTCCTTGGAGAGGATGTAGACGTTGGCCTCGAAGTCGGTGTGCGGGGTGATGGAACCCGGCTTGCACACGACCTGGCCGCGCTCGACGTCGTCACGCTTGAGACCGCGCAGCAGCAGGCCGCAGTTCTCGCCCGCCATGGCCTCGTCCATCTGCTTGTGGAACATCTCGATGCCGGTGACCGTGGTCTTCTGGACCGGGCGGATGCCGACGATCTCGACCTCGGAGTTGATCGGCAGCGTGCCACGCTCGGCACGGCCGGTCACCACGGTGCCGCGACCGGTGATGGTGAAGACGTCCTCGATCGGCATGAGGAACGGCTTGTCCATCTCACGGATGGGGTCGGGCACGTTCTCGTCGACGGCCTCCATGAGCTCCTCGACCTTGGCGACCCACTCGGGGTCGCCCTCGAGGGCCTTCAGCGCCGAGACGCGGACGACCGGCGCGTTGTCGCCGTCGAAGCCCTGGTCGGCGAGGAGCTCGCGGACCTCCATCTCGACGAGGTCCAGCAGCTCCTCGTCGTCGACCATGTCGGACTTGTTCAGGGCCACCAGCAGGTAGGGCACGCCGACCTGGCGGGCGAGCAGCACGTGCTCGCGGGTCTGGGCCATGGGGCCGTCCGTGGCGGCGACCACGAGGATGGCGCCGTCCATCTGCGCCGCACCGGTGATCATGTTCTTGACGTAGTCCGCGTGACCCGGGGCGTCGACGTGCGCGTAGTGGCGCTTCTCCGTCTGGTACTCGATGTGCGCGATGTTGATGGTGATGCCGCGCTGCTTCTCCTCCGGAGCGGAGTCGATGGCACCGAAGTCGCGCTTCTCGTTCAGGTCCGGGTACTTGTCGGCCAGGACCTTGGAGATGGCAGCCGTGAGCGTCGTCTTGCCGTGGTCGACGTGGCCGATGGTGCCGATGTTGACGTGCGGCTTGGTGCGCTCGAACTTGGCCTTCGCCATGGTTGTTCCTCCTAGAACATATGTCGTAGTTTGCTCAGCACTTCCCCACCGGGTGTTGTCGGGGGGAGCTTGAGGCGCTCAGCAGTACTGAAACCTCTGCAAGTCTACTTTGGCTGTACTTGTTTGATGAAATTCCCGGCCGGGGCCGAGGGGTGGTGCCTACTCGCCGCGGTTCTTCTGGACGATCTCCTCGGCGACGGCCTTGGGGACCTCCGAGTAGCTGTCGAACTGCATGGAGTACACGGCGCGGCCCTGGGTCTTGGACCGGAGGTCGCCGATGTAGCCGAACATCTCGGACAGCGGGACGAGGGCGCTGACCAGCTTGATGCCGCTCACGTCCTCCATCGACTGGATCTGGCCGCGGCGGGAGTTCAGGTCGCCGATGACCTCGCCCATGTACTCCTCGGGGGTGCGCACCTCGACCGCCATGAGCGGCTCGAGGAGGACGGGCTGCGCCTTGCGGGCACCCTCCTTGAACACCATCGAGCCGGCGATCTTGAACGCCATCTCGGAGGAGTCGACGTCGTGGTAGGCGCCGTCGAGCAGCGTGGCCTTGACGCCCACGACCGGGTACCCGGCGAGGATGCCGAGACGCATGGCGTCCTGGATGCCGGCGTCCACGGAGGGGATGTACTCGCGCGGGACGCGGCCGCCGGTGACCTTGTTGTCGAACTCGTAGAGCTCCTCGGCGTCCAGCGGGATCGGCTCGAAGGCCATCTGCACCTTGGCGAACTGGCCGGAGCCGCCGGTCTGCTTCTTGTGCGTGTAGTCGATCTTCTCGACGGCCTTCTTGATCGTCTCGCGGTAGGCCACCTGCGGCTTGCCGACGTTCGCCTCGACCTTGAACTCGCGCTTCATGCGGTCGACCAGGATGTCCAGGTGGAGCTCGCCCATGCCGCCGATCTCGGTCTGGCCGGTCTCCTCGTTGAGGGACACGGTGAACGTGGGGTCCTCGGCGGAGAGCTTCTGGATCGCGATGGAGAGCTTCTCCTGGTCGCCCTTGGTCTTCGGCTCGATGGCGACCGAGATGACCGGGGCGGGGAAGGACATGGACTCGAGCACGATCGGGTTCTGCAGATCGCACAGGGTGTCCCCCGTGGTGGTGTCCTTGAGCCCGATGGCGGCGTAGATGTGCCCGGCCTGGACGGTGTCGACCGGGTTCTCCTTGTTGGAGTGCATCTGGAACAGCTTGCCGATGCGCTCCTTCTTGCCCTTGGTGGAGTTGAGCACCTGGTCGCCGTTGCCGGCCTTGCCGGAGTACACGCGGATGTAGGTCAGCTGCCCGTAGAACGGGTGGTTGGCCACCTTGAAGGCGAGCGCGGAGAACGGCGCGGTCGAGTCGACCGGGCGGGAGAGGATCTCCTCCTCGTTGTTCAGCGCGTGGCCCTCGACGTTCGGCACGTCCAGCGGGGACGGCAGGAAGTCGATGACGGCGTCGAGCATCGGCTGCACGCCGCGGTTCTTGAACGCGGAGCCGCACAGCACGGGGTACGCCTGCGAGGTGATCGTGAGCTTCCGGATGCCGGCCTTGATCTCCTCGAGGGTGAGCTCCTCGCCGCCCAGGTACTTCTCCATGAGCACGTCGTCGGCCTCGGCGACGGACTCCACCAGCTGGTTGCGGTACTCCTCGGCCCGCTCCTGCAGGTCGGCGGGGATCTCCTCGATCTCGTACTTCGCCCCGAGGGAGACGTCGCCCTTGGAGTCGCCCGGCCAGACGAAGGCCTTCATGGTGAGCAGGTCGACCACGCCGGTGAACTCGGCCTCCGAGCCGATCGGGAGCTGCATGACCAGCGGCTTCGCGCCGAGGCGGTTGATGATGGTGTCGACGGTGAAGTAGAAGTCGGCGCCCAGCTTGTCCATCTTGTTGACGAAGCAGATGCGGGGGACGTCGTACTTGTCGGCCTGGCGCCAGACCGTCTCCGACTGGGGCTCGACGCCCTCCTTGCCGTCGAAGACCGCCACGGCGCCGTCGAGCACGCGCAGGGAGCGCTCGACCTCCACCGTAAAGTCCACGTGGCCCGGGGTGTCGATGATGTTGATCTGGTTGTCGTGCCAGTAGCAGGTCGTCGCGGCGGACGTGATCGTGATGCCGCGCTCCTGCTCCTGCGCCATCCAGTCCATGGTGGAGGCACCATCGTGGGTCTCGCCGATCTTGTGGGAGATACCGGTGTAGAACAGGATGCGTTCGGTGGTGGTGGTCTTCCCGGCATCGATGTGCGCCATGATGCCGATGTTGCGGACCTTCTTGAGGTCGGTAAGCACGTCAAGTGCCACGGTGATTCCCTTTCGGAGATGGTGCCGGCGGCCTGTCGGCCCGGGTGGGGCCGACAGGCCTGGAAGATTCTACCAGCGGTAGTGGGCGAAGGCCTTGTTGGACTCCGCCATCTTGTGGGTGTCCTCGCGGCGCTTCACGGCGGCACCGAGACCGTTGGACGCGTCCAGGATCTCGTTCTGCAGACGCTCGGTCATGGTGTTCTCACGACGGATCTTCGAGTAGCCGACGAGCCAGCGCAGGGACAGCGCCTGGGCGCGGCCCGGCTTGACCTCGACGGGCACCTGGTAGGTGGCGCCGCCGACGCGGCGGGACTTCACCTCGAGGGCCGGCTTGACGTTCTCGAGGGCTTTCTTGAGGGTGACGACGGGGTCGGCACCGGACTTGGCGCGGACGCCCTCGAGGGCACCGTAGACGATGCGCTCGGCGGTGGACTTCTTGCCGTCCTGGAGGACCTTGTTGATCAGCTGCGTGACGACCGGGGAGCTGTAGACCGGGTCGACGACGAGCGGGCGCTTGGGAGCGGGACCCTTACGAGGCATTACTTCTTCTCCTTCTTGGCGCCGTAACGGGAACGGGCCTGCTGGCGGCCCTTGACACCCTGGGTGTCGAGCGCGCCGCGGACGATCTTGTAGCGGACACCGGGGAGGTCCTTCACGCGACCGCCGCGGACGAGCACGATGGAGTGCTCCTGCAGGTTGTGGCCCTCACCGGGGATGTAGGCCGTGACCTCCACGCCGCCGTTGAGCTTCACGCGGGCGACCTTGCGCAGCGCCGAGTTCGGCTTCTTGGGGGTGGTGGTGTAGACGCGGGTGCACACGCCGCGCTTCATGGGGCTGCCCTTGAGTGCGGGCGCCTTGGTCTTGACGACCTTCGGGGTCCGGCCCTTGCGGACCAGCTGCTGGATTGTAGGCACAGTGTCTCCTGATCGGACGGGACGCGTCAGCGGCCCGCTGGGTGTTCGGCTCACCCGCGCCCGGCCGGGGCCGGGCGCGGGTGCGGCGCCTGACGTGGTCCCGCCGGGCGGGCACCACGGTCGCCGCGCCGAAGGTAGCTGGGCAGACGAAAAGGATGGCATTTCGGTACACACCGCGTACCGGAGGACCGAGTCCGTTCTGCCATGATTTCTTCGGCCTCCAGGGGCGCGGGCGCCGAGGGATGACCGTTCAATTCCTCGACAGCCTATCAGACCCCGGACGGGGCGGGGAAACGGGGCCGGACCTCGCCGCGTCAGCGTCCGGTCGCGGCGAGGTCCGCGGAGATCCGCCGCGCGCACTCGAGCAGGGGCGGCACGACGTCGTCCACGGGGTCCCCGGCGGTCGCGCCGGGCATCCCCACGCGCATGGAGACGTTCACGGCCGCGACCACGCGCCCGGTGCCGTCGGTCACGGGGGCGGCAACGGAGCGCAGCCCGATCTCGAGCTCCTGGTCCACGAGGGCCCAGCCCTGGGCGCGGACCCGCCGCAGGTCGGCCTCGAGGGCGGCGCGGTCGGTGAGGGTGTGCTCGGTCAGACGCTCGATCCGCGCCGTGCGGAAGTACTCGGCGAGCTGCTCCGGGCCCAGCCCGGCGAGCAGCACCCGGCCCATGGACGTGGCGTGGGCGGGGAACCGGGTGCCCACGGCGATCGCCACGGTCATGATCCGGTGCGTGGAGACGCGGGCGACGTAGACGATGTCGGAGCCGTCCAGCACGGAGGCGGACGTGGACTCCTCGACCCGCGCCGAGAGCGTCTCGAGGTGGGGGGCGGCCAGGGCCGGCAACGGTTGCGAGGAGAGGTAGGAGTAGCCGAGCTGGAGGACCGTGGGGGTGAGCTCGAAGAGCCGCCCGTCGGTCCGGACGTAGCCCAGCTCCTCGAGCGTGAGCAGGAACCGGCGCGCGGTGGCGCGGGTCAGCCCGGTGCGCCGGGCCACGTCGCTGAGGGTCATCCGGGGGTGCCGGGCGTCGAAGGCCGTGATCACGCCGAGCCCGCGTGCCAGCGACTGCACGAACTGTCCGGGGGCGCCTCGCTCCCCCGCTGGGGCGGTCGGGTCCTGCTCGGTCATCGGTGGCCTCCTGCGGGCCTCGTCCGGGGTGCGGCGGCCGGTGCCGGCCCGCCGCACCCGCGGGATCGGTGCTGGGCTCAGCGGGCGGGGCGCAGCGGGACGTCGACGATCTGCTGGAGCTCCTCGAAGCTCGTGCCGAAGGTCTCGCGCACCGACACGCCGTCCTCCTCGATGAGGAAGACGGCCTGGTCGGTGTAGATCCGGGAGACGCAGCCGACGCCGGTGAGCGGCATGGTGCACCGCTCCACGAGCTTGGACTGCCCCTTCTTGGTCTGCAGTGACATCATCACGAATGTCATCTTCGCACCCGTGGCCAGGTCCATGGCCCCGCCCACCGCGGGGATCGCGTCCGGCCGACCCGTGTGCCAGTTGGCGAGGTTGCCCTGGGCGTCCACCTGGAAGGCGCCGAGCACGCAGTAGTCCAGGTGCCCGCCGCGCATCATGGCGAAGGAGTCGGCGTGGTGGAAGTACGAGCAGCCCGGGGTCTCGACCACGGGGATCTTGCCGGCGTTGATGAGATCGGCGTCCACCTCCTCGCCGTGGGCCTCGGGGCCCATGCCGAGCATGCCGTTCTCGGTGTGCAGGGTGACGTCGTCCTCGGCGCTCAGGTAGTTGGCGACCAGGGTGGGCTGGCCGATGCCGAGGTTGGCGTAGGAGCCGGCCGGGATGTCGCGGGCGACGAGGCGGGCCAGGTCGTCCGTGCTCAGCGGGGCGTCGGCGGTCATCGGGACGGTGCCCGCCTCGTTCAGGGTGTTCTCGCTCATCTCAGATGTCCTCTCGGGGGTCGAGCTGGACCGGGGACTCGATCCGCACGACGGTGTCCACGTAGATGCCCGGGGTCACGACGACCTCCGGGTCCAGCGCGCCGCGCTCCACGATCTCCGCGACCTCCACGATGGAGGTGGTGGCGGCCGCGGCCATGATCGGGCCGAAGTTGCGCGCCGTCTTGCGGTAGACGAGGTTGCCGGCCCGGTCCGCGACATGCGCCTTGGTCAGGGAGAAGTCGGCCCTGATGGGGTGCTCGAGCACGTAGTGGCGGCCGTCGATCTCGCGGACCTCCTTGCCCTCCGCGAGCGGGGTGCCGTAGCCGGTGGGGGTGAAGAACCCCCCGATGCCGGCGCCGGCGGCGCGGATGCGCTCGGCGAGGTTGCCCTGGGGGACGACCTCGAGCTCGATCTGCCCGGCCCGGTACTTCTCGTCGAAGTGCCACGAGTCGGACTGGCGCGGGAAGGAGCAGATGATCCTGGCCACGCGGCCCAGCTGGATCAGCCGGGCCAGGCCGACGTCGCCGTTGCCGGCGTTGTTGTTCACGACCGTCAGGCCGGTGGCGCCGTGGTCGATGAGCGCGTCGATGAGCTCGACGGGCTGGCCGGCCACGCCGAAGCCGCCGATCATGACGGTGGCGCCGTCGTGGATCGGGGCCACGGCCTGCGCGCAGCTCTCTGCGATGTTCAGCATGCGATGTGCCTTCCTTCGGTGGTCTGTTCCGCCCGGTGCCCCGGGGGCTCAGGCGTTCTGGTTTTCGAGCACGACGGCGAGGCCCTGGCCCACGCCGATGCAGATGGCCGCCACCCCCCAGCGCTGCCCCGAGGCCCGGAGGGACTTCGCGAGCGTGCCGAGGATGCGGGTGCCGGAGGCGCCGAGGGGGTGGCCGATGGCGATCGCGCCGCCGTGCCGGTTGACGATGCCCGGGTCGATCCCCCACGCATCGACACAGGCCAGGGACTGGGCGGCGAAGGCCTCGTTGAGCTCCACGGCGGCGACGTCGTCCCAGGTGATGCCGGCGCGCCGCAGGGCGAGGTTCGCGGCCTCGACCGGGGCGAAGCCGAAGAACTGCGGCTCGTTGGCGGCGGCGCCGCGGCCGGCGACGCGGGCGAGGGGCTGCAGTCCGGTCAGCTCGGCGGCCTTCTCGGAGCCCAGCAGCGCCGCCGACGCCCCGTCGTTGAGGGGTGAGGCGTTGCCGGCGGTGACGGTGCCGCCCTGGTCCGCCGGCCGGAAGACGGTC
The DNA here is from genome assembly GCF_054784195.1 of Kocuria himachalensis. Classification (NCBI taxonomy): domain Bacteria; kingdom Bacillati; phylum Actinomycetota; class Actinomycetes; order Micrococcales; family Micrococcaceae; genus Kocuria; species Kocuria himachalensis. The sequence continues at coordinate 54,162 of NZ_BAAGPL010000017.1, read as the reverse complement.
CTGAGCCCACCCAGCTTCTCGACCGTGGAGGACGCGCGGACGGACTCGTCCCGAGTGAGCTCGGTGCCGGGGACCGGGACGGTGAGGTCCTCGTAGAAGCCCTCGTCCCACGCCTGCTGGGTGAGCTGGTGGGAGCGGAACGCGAACTCGTCCATCCGGTCGCGGGTGATGCCGTGCCGCTCGGCGAGCTGCTCGGTGGCCTCGCCCAGGGACACGGTCCACTCGGGCTTCATCCGCTGGTTGACGAGCCGCCAGCCGAGCGTGGTGGAGGCCAGGGTCAGGTCGCCGGCCGGATAGGGCTTCTCCGTCTTCGGGAGGACCCAGGGGGCCCGGCTCATGGACTCGACGCCGCCGACGAGCATCAGGTCGGCCTCTCCCGCGTTGATCTGTCGGGACGCGATGATCGCGGCGTCGAGGGAGGACCCGCACAGGCGGTTGACGGTGGTGCCGGGGAGCTCGACGGGCAGGCCGGCCAGCAGCGTGCCCATGCGGGCGACGTTGCGGTTCTCCTCGCCGGCGCCGTTGGCGTTGCCGAGCACGACCTCGTCGATCGCGGCGGGGTCGAGCGCGGCCGCGCGCCGGACCTGCTCGCCGATCACCAGGGCGGCCAGGTCGTCGGGGCGCACGCCCGCCAGGGCGCCGCCGAAGCGGCCGAAGGGGGTCCGCACGGCGTCGTAGATGTAGGCCTCGGTCATGGTGTTCCTCACTTGCGTCGTTGCACGTCGGTCACGGGGTGTCGGGAGGGAAGGTCAGGAGGTCAGGCGGCCGGGGGCACGGGGTTGCCGTGGCCCTCGGCGTCGAGGGCGTCGAGCACCTGCTTGGCGTGCTTGAAGGCGTTGTTGGCGGAGGGCACGGAGAGGTAGATCGCCGACTGCAGCAGGATCTCCTTGATCTCGTCCCGCTCGAGGCCGTTGCGCAGGGCGGCGCGCACGTGCATCTCGAACTCCTCCCAGTGCCCGGCCGCGATCAGCGCGGTCAGGGTCACGGCGCTGCGCATCCGCCGGTCCAGTCCCGGCCGGGTCCAGATCTCGCCCCACGCGTAGCGGGAGATGAAGTCCTGGAACTCGGCGGTGAACGCGTCCTTGCCGGCCTCGGCGCGGTCGACGTGGGCGTCGGAGAGGACCTCGCGGCGCACGACCATGCCGTCGGCGTGCGCCTGCTGCTCGGTGCGCTGGGGGTCGGTGCTCATGCTCGTGCTCCTTCGGCGTCGGCGGGGTGGGCGGTGAAGTGCCCGGCCAGCAGGCGGGCCACGTCCTGCGGGGCCTCGGCCGGGAGCAGGTGGGCGGCCTCGTCCAGGACGACGGCCCGCCCGCCGACGGCCTCGGCGAGGGCGACCACGGCCCCCGGCGGGGTCGCGGCGTCGTGGGCTCCGGCGACCGTGAGCACGGGGGCGCGCACGCCGCCGAGCCGTTCGCGCAGGTCGAAGTCGCCGAGCGCCTCGCAGGCCCGGGCGTAGGAGAAGCGGTCGGCGTCCTGGAGGTCGTGCAGCAGGCCGGTGGTGGTGACCGCGTCCCGCTCGATGAACCCGGGGGCGAACCAGCGCTGCGCGGATCCCACCACCTGGGTGGGTGTGCCGGCGGCGGCGACGAGCCGTGCGCGCTCGGCCCATCCGGCGGGCTCCCCCACCCGGGCGGCGGTGCCGAGCAGGACGGCGGCGCCCACCCGGTCGGGGGCGTCGAGGAGCAGCTGCTGGCCCACGCAGCCGCCGATCGAGTTGCCGGCGTAGTAGAACGGACGTTCGCTCACCGCATCGGGGCGGTCGCGGTCGAGCGCGGCCAGCACCCCCTGTGCCAGCTCCGACATGGTGAACGGCTCGCCGGTGGGGGCGGAGGCCCCGTGGCCGGGCAGGTCCCAGCCCAGGACATCGAAGTCCCCCTCGAGCCGGCGCACGACACCCGACCAGAGGGAGGTGACGGACGTGCCCAGAGAGGGGCCGAGCACGACGAGGCGGGCCTGCGGGGACGGGGTCGGGCGGCCGGGGAACCGGACGAGGGCGAGCTCGGGAACGGTCATGCGGTGCTCCTGGAACGGGTCGGGGCTGAGGTCGGGGTCGAGGTCTCGTCGGACGCCCGGGCGGTGGTCTCCGCGGCCGAACGGTCGTTCGCGGAGCGGCGTGCCCGCTCGAGCGCCCGGTCGATCAGCAGGCCGTTGGCGCCGAGGTAGCCGGCGGGGTCCAGCAGCCCGGCGACGAAGGCCTCGTCCACCGGGGTGCCGTCGGGCCGGACGGCGCCCGCGGCCAGCGCGAGGAGGGCGCTGACCATGCCGTCGCGGTCGGTGGCGTGCTCGCGCACGGCGTCCTGCACCTGCTGCTTGCCCGTGGCGCCGCCGGCCCGGGGCACGAGCGGCGCCAGGGCGGCGCTGATCCGCTCGGCGAGCACGGCGGGGCCGGAGGCGTCGAGGTTCGCGCGCATCCGTGCTGGGTCCACGACGAGGCCCTGCGCGAGCTCGGCGGCGTGCGACGACGCCGCGACCGCGAGCCGGGCGAGCTCCCGCAGCGCGGCCCACTCGGCGTGCCAGGCCCCGTCGGGGCGCTCGTCCACGTACTGGCCCGCGGCCAGGTGGACCTGCGCGAGCAGCTGGGGGGCGCTCAGCGCGGTCCGCTTGAGCAGCACCGACAGGACCGGGTTCTGCTTCTGCGGCATCGCCGAGGACACTCCCCGGCCCTCGGCGGCCGGTTCCCGCAACTCCCCGAGCTCGGGGCGGGCGAGCAGGAGGACGTCGTTGGCGATCCGCCCGAGGGCCGCGCACACGGCCGCGAGGGTGCCGGCCGTGCGCAGGACGGGGCGCCGGGTCGTGTGCCAGACGTGCGGGGGCAGGGCGAGGCCGAGCTCGTCGGCCCAGTGCCCGGCCAGGCCGATGGCGCGCTCGGCGGCGTCGGGGGCGTCCGGGAAGAGGGCGAGGCTCGCGGCGAGGGAGCCGGCGGCGCCGCCGTAGGACACGGGCAGACGGCGCAGCTCGGCCAGGTCCCCGTCCAGGTCCTGGAGGCCGGCGAGCCAGCTGGAGGCCTTGAGCCCGAAGGTGGTGGGCAGGGCGTGCTGGGTCAGCGTGCGGGCGGTCTGCACGGTGGCGCGGTGGGCGTCGGCCAGGGCGGCCAGTGCGCCCTGGGCGGCCGCCAGGTCGCGGGCCAGGGGCTCGGCGGACCGGTGCAGGACGAGCATCATGGCGGTGTCCATGACGTCCTGACTGGTGAGGCCGCGGTGCACCCAGCGCACCGCGGCGGGGTCGAGCTCCCCGAGCCGCCGGCGGTAGTCGGCGAGCAGCGGGATGACGGGGTTGCCGCCGTCCTCGGCCCGGCGGGCGAGGTCTGCGGCGTCGTAGTCCCCGGCGCGGGCGGCGCGGCGGGCGGCGTCCGCGGCCTCCGCCGGCGCGAGGCCGGCGGCCGACTGGGCGCCGACCCACGCGGCCTCCACGTCGAGCAGCGCCTGGAGCACCGCCGTGTCGTCCGTGCGCGCGGCGCCGCGGTGGGCGCCGGGGCTGAGCAGGCCGACGTCGGTCATGCGGGTCCTCCTGGGGTCGTTCGGTCACGGGGACGCTCGCCGTGGCGCAGAGCGGGCCGGGCGCGGCGCAGGGGCTCCGGCCGCACCGGCCGGAGCCCCTGCGCGCGGGTCACTTCTCGAGGTTCGGGTAGGTGAGGAAGACGGTCTCCCCCTCGCCCTGCAGCCGGAGGTCGAAGCGCAGGGAGCCGTCGGCCTCGCGCTCGGCGACCAGGGTGCGGCGCCGGTCCTCGGGCAGGGAGCGCAGCAGCGGGTCGGCCGCGAGGGCCTCGGTGTCCTCCGGCAGATAGATGCGGGTGAACAGCCGGTTCGTCACGCCCCGGGCGAAGACGGTCAGCGTGATGAACGGCGCCTTGCCGGGCTCCGTCGGCCCCGGGTCCACCGTCGTGAAGGTGTAGTGGCCCTCGTTGTCGACGGACGCGCGGCCGAAGCCGGTGAAGGTGTAGCCGTCGCGCACGAGCGAGCCGGTCGCGGTGGGGACCGCACCGTTGCCGTCCGCCTGCCAGATCTCGAGCATGGCGTCCGGCACGTGGTCGCCGTGGCCGTCGGTGACGGTGCCGTGCAGGCGCACCGCCTGCGGGTGCCCGAGCGGGACCAGCAGCTCGCCCCTGTCGTAGGGCAGCGCGTAGCCGAAGAACGGCCCGATCGTCTGGCCGGGGGTGGCCGGGAGCTTGGGGTGAGCGGGGGTCTCAGACATCGGAGTCGCCTTCCGTCCAGGTGCGGTTCGAGCCGCTGAGCACGATGTCCCAGGTGTAGCCGAGCAGCCACTCGTGCTCGGACGCGTCGTGGTCGTACTCGGCCACGAGCCGCCGGCGGGCCTCGGGGTCCACGATGGACTGGAAGATCGGGTCCAGCGCGAACAGCGGGTCCGAGGGGAAGTACATCTGGGTGATCATCCGCTGGGTGAAGTCCGTGCCGAACAGGGAGAAGTGCACGTGCGCGGGCCGCCAGGCGTTGTGGTGGTTCTTCCAGGGGTACGGGCCGGGCTTGATGGTGACGAACTCGTAGGAGCCGTCGTCGCCGGTGAGGCACCGTCCCACGCCCGTGAAGTTGGGGTCGATGGGGGCGGGGTGCTGGTCCCGCTTGTGGATGTAGCGCCCGGCGGCGTTGGCCTGCCAGATCTCCACGAGCTGGCGGCGCACGGGCCGGCCGTCGCCGTCGAGGACCCGGCCGCGGATCTTGATCCGCTCGCCGATCGGCTCCCCGCCCGACTGGATGGTCAGGTCCGACTCGAGCCGGTGCACGTCCCGCTCGCCGAAGGCGGGGGCGTGCAGCTCGATGGTCTCCGGGTCCGCGTGGTGCAGGTCCTTGGTGGGGTGCCGCAGGATCGAGCTGCGGTAGGGCGCGTAGTCCAGCCGCGGCTGCGTCTCGGTGCGTCCCGAGGCGGCGTGGTCCTCGCTGATCCGCGCCATCTCGCGGTCGAGGTCGGCCTGCGTGTCCGCCGCGTCGTCGGGGCCCTTCGGCGTGAGGTGCACGAAGGACTCTCCCGCCCCCTGGTCCTGGTCGGTCATGGTTCAGCTCCTTTGTTGCGAGGTGGCTGCCGCACCGGCGGGCGTGGTGCCTGCGGTGGCCGGCGCGTCCGCGACGAACTCTCCGAGGCTAGCGCATCCGGTGCAGCATTCGCACATGTGTTCGTTGTGCGAACTTCTTGGGGGGTCACAGTGCGGGCCCGGAGACCAAGCGTCAGCGGTCGTCGGGCCAGCCCGTGTAGGACTCCGCGAAGTAGGCGGCGCCGCGCTCGGAGCCGGTGATCGCCCTGAACTCGCCGCGCCGGCGCTTCTGGTTGAAGGGGTTCTCCCCCGGCTGGGTGTGCATCAGGTGGGTGGCCCAGTAGGAGAAGTTCTGCGCCTTCCACACGCGCTCCAGCGCCGTGGCCGAGTACCCGGCCAGCCCGGTTCCGTCGCCCGAGCGGAAGAACTCCACGAGCGCCGGGGCGAGCACGCGGACGTCGCAGAACGCGAGGTTCAGGCCCTTGGCGCCGGTCGGGGGGACGGTGTGGCCGGCGTCGCCGACGAGGAACAGGTTGCCGTGGCGCAGGGGCTCGCAGACGTAGGAGCGGAACTTCAGCACGGTCTTGTCGAAGATGCGGCCCTCCTGGAGCCGGAGCCCGTCGGGGCCCTCGACGCGGCGCTGGAGCTCGGCCCAGATCCGCTCGTCGTCCCAGTCGTCGACGTTCTCCTCCGGGTCGCACTGGAAGTACATCCGCTGGACGGTCTCACTGCGCTGGGAGACCAGGGCGAAGCCGTGCTCGGAGTTCGAGTAGATGAGCTCCGGGGCGCTCGGCGGGGCCTCGGCGAGGATGCCGAACCACGCGAAGGGGTACTCGATGAAGTTGTCGGTGCGCTCCTGCTCCGGGATCGCGCGGCGGCAGACGCTCTGCGAGCCGTCGGCGCCCACGAGCATCTCGCAGCGGATCTCGAGGTCCTCGCCCGCGGCGTCGGTGAAGCGGATCCCCGGGCGGTCGGTGGTCAGGTCGACCACCTCGGTGTCCGTGACGGACCAGCGGACGTCGCCGCCGTCGCGCTCCCGGGCGTTGGCCAGGTCCAGGAACACCTCGTTCTGCGGGTAGAGCCACACGGACTCGCCGACGAGCTTCTTGAAGTCGATCCGGTGGCTCTCCCCCGCGAAGCGCAGCACGGTGCCCTCGTGCTCGTGGCCCTCCGTCAGCACCCGCCCGTCGACCCCCTCGTCGACGAGCATGCGCACGGTGGGCGCCTCGAGGATGCCGGCCCGGTGGGTGGCGTGGATGGTGTCCTTGTCGCGCCTCTCGACGACGATGCTGTCGATGCCGGCACGGCCGAGCAGGTGGGCGAGCATCAGCCCGGCCGGTCCGCCGCCGACGATGCCGACCTGCGTGCTGAGAACGGTGCGCTGTGCGCTCATGAGTGCTCCTGGTGATACGACGGGAATCGTGTCCAGTGTCTCAGCGGCCTGTGGGCGGCACCACAACCGTCCCGTTGAACGGGACGAGCGGAGCGGTGCGCGCGGGGTGCGGCCGGTGCGGGAGCGGGCTCGTCGGCCGGTTCAGCGGGGCGCGTCCCGCAGCGTCCGGCGGATGCCGTGCGCCGCGGTGTGCAGCGCCTGCACGATGGCCCCCGCCCGCGCGGCCGGGTCGCCCGCGGGGGTGATGACTCCCAGGCCCGCCACCACCTGGTCGCCGCGCCCCCGCACCGGGACGGCGATGCCCGCCGTGCCGGCCTCCAGGTAGCCGGTCTGCAGGGCGTGGCCCGCGCCGCGGATCCGCTCGAGCTCCGCGGCGAGCACCCCGGGGTCCGTCGGCGAGAGCTCGGTGAACGCGGCGAGGGGACCCCGCAGGTACTCCTCCTGGTAGTCCTGGGGGGCGTGCGCCAGCAGGACGAGGCCCGTGGCCGAGAGGTGCAGGGGCAGCCGGCCCGCCACCTCCGACCGGACGGGCACCGCCCGGGGGTGGGAGAGCCGTTCCACGAGCAGCACCTCGCGGCCCTCCACGATGCCGAGCTGCACGTGCTGGCGCAGCACCGCGTGGATGTCCCCCATGAACGGGCGGGCGGCGCGCGCCAGCCCGAGCTCGCGGGAGGAGCGGCTGGCCAGCTCCCACAGCCGGGTGCCGACCACGTAGTGCCCGCCCTCCACCCGCTCGAGCCAGCCCTGGCGGGCCATGTCGCGGGCGAGCCGGTGCGCGGTGGCGGTGGGCAGCCCGGCGAGGGCCGCGATCCGGCCCCCCGTCAGCCGGGACTCCTCGGCGGTGAACGCCGCGAGGATCCGGTCCGCCCGCTCGAGCACGGACTCCCCGGTGGGTGAGTTCGCCATGGTCCTCCTCGCGCTCCTTAACGGGTGGGCCGCCGGGCGTCGCGGCCCACCGTGGGACGGGGGCAGCCCCGCCCCGGAAGACGCTGCTTCCGGAACGGGGCTGCCGTGGTGACCACGGGAGTGGTCAGGTCCTGCAGGGGCGCCGACCTCAGTTGGAACCGAAGTCGTAGTCCTCCAGCGGGATCGCCTGGAACTCGGCGGGCGTGGAGTTCTCCTCCGCGTAGCTGAAGTCCGAGAACGAGCCCGGCTCCGTGAACAGCGAGGCCTTCGCCTCGTCCGTCGGCTCCACGTCGATGTTGTTGTACCGCGCGAGCCCGGTGCCGGCCGGGATCAGCTTGCCGATGATCACGTTCTCCTTGAGGCCCACCAGCGGGTCGGACTTGCCCTCCATGGCCGCCTGCGTGAGCACGCGGGTGGTCTCCTGGAAGGACGCGGCCGACAGCCACGAGTCGGTGGCCAGCGAGGCCTTGGTGATGCCCATCAGCTCCGGACGGCCGGCGGCCGGACGGTTGCTCTCGGCCACGGCCCTGCGGTTGGCCTCCAGGAAGCGCACGTTCTCGACGAGCTCGCCCGGCAGCAGGTCCGTCTCGCCGGACTCGATGATCGTCACGCGGCGCAGCATCTGCCGCACGATGACCTCGACGTGCTTGTCGTGGATGCCCACGCCCTGGGAGCGGTACACGCGCTGCACCTCGTCCACGAGGTGCTTCTGCGCCTGCCGCGGACCGCGGATGCGCAGCACCTCCTTGGGGTCGACGGCGCCCGAGACCAGCTGCTGGCCGACCTCGACGTGGTCGCCCTCGGTCACGAGCAGCTTGGCGCGGCGCAGCACCGGGTACCCGATCGCCTCGTCCCCGTTGTCCGGGGTCACGACGAGCTTCAGGGCCTTCTCGGTGTCCTCGATGCTGACCCGCCCGGCGACCTCCGAGATCGGCGCGACGCCCTTGGGCGTACGGGCCTCGAAGAGCTCCTGGATGCGGGGCAGACCCTGGGTGATGTCGCCGTCCGAGGACGCCACGCCACCGGTGTGGAACGTGCGCATGGTGAGCTGCGTGCCCGGCTCGCCGATGGACTGCGCGGCGATGATGCCCACGGCCTCGCCGATGTCCACCAGCTGGTTGGACGCCAGCGAGCGGCCGTAGCACGCCGCGCACACGCCCACCGCGGACTCGCAGGTCAGCACGGAGCGCACGCGCACCGTGTCCGCCCCGCCCGCGAAGAGAGCGCTGATGAGCCCGTCGGAGAGGTCCGTGCCGGCCTCGGCCAGGATCTCGCCGTTGGCGTCCACCACGTCCACCGCGAGCACACGGCCGTGCACGGTGTTCTCGATGTCCTCGTGCACCACGCGGGAGCCGCTCTCCTGCAGGTCGGCGAGCGGCAGGTTCAGGCCGCGCTCCGTCATGCAGTCCGCCTCCCGCACGATGACGTCCTGGGAGACGTCGACGAGACGACGGGTCAGGTACCCCGAGTTCGCCGTGCGCAGCGCGGTGTCGGCCAGGCCCTTGCGGGCGCCGTGGGTCGCGATGAAGTACTCCAGCACCGACAGGCCCTCGCGGTAGGAGGACTTGATCGGGCGGGGCATGATCTCGCCCTTGGGGTTGGACACGAGCCCGCGGATGCCGGCGATCTGGCGGACCTGCATCCAGTTGCCTCGGGCGCCGGAGGACACCATGCGGTTGATGGTGTTCAGCGGGGACAGGTTCGCCTGCATGGCGCGGGCGACCTCGTCCGTGGCCTTGGTCCAGATGTCGATGAGCTCCGAGCGTCGCTCGTCGTCGTCGATCAGACCGCGGTCGTACTGGCCCTGGATCTTCGCGGCCTGCGCCTCGTAGCCCTCCATGATGGCGGGCTTCTCCGGCGGGGTCGCGATGTCCGAGATCGCCACGGTCACGCCCGAGCGGGCCGCCCAGTGGAACCCGGCGTCCTTGAGCTCGTCCAGCGTGTGCGCCACGGTGACCATCGGGTACCGCTCCGCGAGATCGTTGACCAGCGCGGACAGGTGCTTCTTGTCCGCGACGGCCTCGTCCCAGGGGTAGTCCTCGGGCAGCGTCTCGTTGAACAGCACCCGGCCCAGCGTGGTCTGCACCAGCACCGGCTGACCCGGCTCCCAGCCCTCGGGGGCCTCCCAGCCCTCGAACGGCACGAAGTCGTCCAGCTCGATCCGGCACAGGGCGTTGAGGTGCAGCTTCCCGGCGTCGTGGGCCATGATCGCCTCGGCCACCGAGGAGAACGAGCGGCCCTCTCCCTCCTCGCCCTCGCGGACGGTGGTGAGGTGGTACAGCCCGATGATCATGTCCTGCGAGGGCAGGGCGATCGGCTTGCCGTCCGAGGGCTTCAGGATGTTGTTCGAGGACAGCATCAGGATGCGCGCCTCGGCCTGGGCCTCCGGGGACAGGGGCAGGTGCACGGCCATCTGGTCGCCGTCGAAGTCGGCGTTGAACGCGCCGCACACGAGCGGGTGGAGCTGGATGGCCTTGCCCTCGACGAGCTGCGGCTCGAACGCCTGGATGCCCAGACGGTGCAGGGTGGGGGCACGGTTGAGCAGCACGGGGTGCTCGGTGATGACCTCCTCGAGCACGTCCCACACCTGGGGGCGGTAGCGCTCGACCATGCGCTTGGCCGACTTGATGTTCTGCGCGTGGTTGAGGTCCACGAGCCGCTTCATCACGAACGGCTTGAACAGCTCGAGCGCCATCTGCTTGGGCAGACCGCACTGGTGCAGCTTCAGCTGCGGGCCGACCACGATGACCGAGCGGCCGGAGTAGTCGACGCGCTTGCCGAGCAGGTTCTGCCGGAACCGGCCCTGCTTGCCCTTGAGCATGTCGGACAGCGACTTCAGCGCCCGGTTGCCCGGTCCGGTGACCGGGCGGCCGCGGCGGCCGTTGTCGAACAGCGAGTCCACGGCCTCCTGCAGCATCCGCTTCTCGTTGTTGACGATGATCTCCGGGGCACCCAGGTCCAGCAGGCGCTTGAGCCGGTTGTTGCGGTTGATCACGCGCCGGTAGAGGTCGTTGAGGTCCGACGTGGCGAAGCGGCCGCCGTCGAGCTGGACCATCGGGCGCAGTTCCGGCGGGATCACCGGGACGGCGTCCAGGACCATGCCCAGGGGGGAGTTGTCCGTAGTCAGGAACGCGTTGACGACCTTGAGCCGCTTCAGGGCACGGGTCTTGCGCTGGCCCTTGCCGGTGGCGATGGTCTCCCGCAGGAACTCGGCCTCCGCCTCGAGGTCGAAGGTCTCGAGGCGCTTCTTGATCGCCTCGGCGCCCATCGAACCCTCGAAGTACATGCCGTAGCGGTCCACCATGACGCGGTAGAGCGCCTCGTCGCCCTCGAGGTCGTTGACCTTGAGGTTCTTGAAGCGGTCCCAGACCTGCTCGAGGCGGTCGATCTCCAGGTTGGCGCGCTTGCGCACGTTGGCCATCTGGCGGTCGGCGGAGTCGCGGAGCTTGCGCTTCTCCGCGGCCTTGCCGCCCTCCTCCTCGACCCGGCCGAGCTCGGTCTCGAGGTCGCGGGCGATCGCGGCGATGTCGGAGTCGCGGGTGGACTCCATCTGCGCCTTCTCGCGGTCCACGGCGGCCTGCAGGTTCGGCAGGTCGTCGTGGCGGGCGTCCTCGTCCACCGACGTGATCATGTACGCCGCGAAGTAGATGACCTTCTCGAGGTCCTTCGGGGCGAGGTCCAGCAGGTAGCCCAGCCGCGAGGGCACGCCCTTGAAGTACCAGATGTGGGTCACGGGGGCGGCGAGCTCGATGTGGCCCATCCGCTCACGGCGCACCTTGGCCCGGGTGACCTCCACGCCGCAGCGCTCGCAGATGATGCCCTTGTAGCGCACGCGCTTGTACTTGCCGCAGTAGCACTCCCAGTCCCGGGTGGGGCCGAAGATCTTCTCGCAGAACAGGCCGTCCTTCTCGGGCTTGAGCGTGCGGTAGTTGATGGTCTCCGGCTTCTTGACCTCGCCGTAGGACCAGGTCCGGATGTCCTCGGCGGTCGCAAGACCGATCCGCATGAGGCCTAGTGAAGATTCGTTGGACATGAGGGTCCTTTATCTCTTTCTCTAAGAAAAGTTGACGTCTCGTCGGGGTGGAACGAGAGGGATCAGACCTCTTCGACCGAGCTGGGCTCGGAGTGCGAGAGATCGATGCCCAGTTCCTCGGCCGCCCGGAAGACCTCGTCATCCGAATCGCGCATCTCGATGGTGTTGCCGTCCGCCGAGAGCACCTCGACGTTCAGGCACAGTGACTGCATCTCCTTGATGAGGACCTTGAAGGACTCGGGGACACCCGGCTCGGGGATGTTCTCGCCCTTCACGATGGCCTCGTAGACCTTCACGCGCCCGTGCACGTCGTCGGACTTGACCGTCAGCAGCTCCTGCAGCGTGTAGGCGGCGCCGTACGCCTCGAGCGCCCAGACCTCCATCTCGCCGAAGCGCTGGCCGCCGAACTGCGCCTTACCGCCCAGCGGCTGCTGGGTGATCATGGAGTACGGGCCGGTCGAGCGCGCGTGGATCTTGTCGTCCACGAGGTGGTGGAGCTTCAGGATGTACTGGTAGCCCACCGACACCGGGTCCGGGAACGGCTCGCCGGAGCGGCCGTCGAACAGCCGGGCCTTGCCGGACCGGTCGATCAGCCGCACGCCGTCGCGCGTCGGGTTGGTGTGGTCGAGGAGGTCGAAGATCTCCTCCTCGCGCGCGCCGTCGAACACCGGGGTGGCCACGTTCGTGGGGCCGGACTGCTTCGGGAAGTTCGGCAGCCGGTCGAGCCACTCGGGGTCGCCCTCGATGTTCCAGCCCTGCTTCGCGAGCCAGCCGGTGTGCACCTCGAGGACCTGCCCCAGGTTCATGCGGCCGGGCACGCCCAGCGGGTTGAGGATGATGTCCACGGGGGTCCCGTCCTCGAGGAACGGCATGTCCTCGAGCGGCAGGATCTTCGAGATGACGCCCTTGTTGCCGTGGCGGCCGGCGAGCTTGTCGCCGTCCGTGATCTTGCGCTTCTGCGCCACGTACACCCGGACCACCTGGTTGACGCCCGCGGGCAGGTCGTCGTCCTCGTCGTCGCGGTCGAAGACGCGCACGCCGATGACGGTGCCGGACTCGCCGTGGGGCACCTTCAGGGACGTGTCGCGCACCTCGCGGGACTTCTCGCCGAAGATCGCCCGCAGCAGGCGCTCCTCCGGGGTCAGCTCGGTCTCGCCCTTCGGAGTGACCTTGCCCACGAGGATGTCGCCCGCCTGGACCTCCGCGCCGATGTGGATGATGCCGCGCTCGTCGAGGGCGGACAGCACCTCCTCGGACACGTTCGGGATGTCCCGGGTGATCTCCTCGGCGCCCAGCTTCGTGTCGCGGGCGTCGATCTCGTGCTCCTCGATGTGGATCGAGGTGAGCACGTCCTCGGAGACCATGCGCTGGGAGAGGATGATCGCGTCCTCGTAGTTGAGGCCCTCCCAGGACATGTAGGCGACCAGCAGGTTCTTGCCCAGGGCCAGCTCGCCCTGGTCCGTCGAGGGGCCGTCGGCGATGACCGAGCGCTCCTCGACGCGCTCGCCCTCGGAGACGATGACGCGCTGGTTGTACGTGTTGCCCGGGTTGGAGCGCGTGAACTTGTTGATCGGGTAGACCGTGGTCGTCCCGTCGTCGTTGAGCACGCGCACGAGGTTCGCCGAGACCTCCTCGACCACGCCGGCCTTGCGCGCCAGCACGGAGTCCCCGGCGTCGAGGGCCGCGTAGCGCTCCATGCCGGTGCCCACGAGCGGGGCCTCGGACTCGAGCAGCGGCACGGCCTGGCGCTGCATGTTGGCGCCCATCAGCGCGCGGTTGGCGTCGTCGTGCTCGAGGTACGGGATGAGCGCGGTCGCCACGGACACCATCTGGCGCGGGGAGACGTCCATGAACTGCACGGCGGTCGGGTCGACCAGCACGGCCTCGCCCGAGCCGTCGGCGGCGCGCGCGAGCACGGCGTCCTCGGCGAACCGGTTGTCCGGGCCCAGCGGGGCGTTGGCCTGGGCGATCGTGACGCCGCGCTCGTCGTCGGCGGTGAGGTACTCGACGTCGTCGGTGACCAGGCCGTCGACGACCTTGCGGTACGGGGTCTCGATGAAGCCGAACGGGTTGATCCGCCCGTAGGTCGCCAGCGAGCCGATGAGGCCGATGTTGGAGCCCTCGGGGGTCTCGATCGGGCACATCCGGCCGTAGTGCGACGGGTGGACGTCACGGACCTCCATGCCGGCGCGGTCGCGGGAGAGACCGCCCGGGCCGAGCGCGGACAGGCGGCGCTTGTGGGTCAGGCCCGCGAGCGGGTTGTTCTGGTCCATGAACTGCGACAGCTGCGAGGTGCCGAAGAACTCCTTGATCGCCGCCACGACGGGACGGATGTTGATCAGGGTCTGCGGGGTGATCGCCTCGACGTCCTGGGTGGTCATGCGCTCGCGCACCACGCGCTCCATCCGGGACAGGCCCGTGCGGATCTGGTTCTCGATCAGCTCGCCCACGGCGCGGATGCGGCGGTTGCCGAAGTGGTCGATGTCGTCGACGTCCACGACGACCTCGCGGGGCTCGCCGTCGCGCACGCCCTTCATGGTGCCGCCGCCGGCGTGCAGGGTCACGAGGTAGCGGATCATCGCGACGATGTCGTCGACCGAGAGCACGGAGGCGTCCTCGTCCTCGAACGCCTTGTCGAGGCCCAGCTTCCGGTTGATCTTGTAGCGGCCGACCTTCGCGAGGTCGTAGCGCTTGGAGTTGAAGTACATGTTGTCGAGCAGCGCCTGCGCGGCGTCGACCGTGGGCGGCTCCCCCGGGCGCAGCTTGCGGTAGATGTCCAGCAGCGCGTCCTCGCGGGACTCGACGGTGTCCTTCTCGAGGGTCGCCCGGATGGAGTCGAACTCCCCGAACTCCTCGAGGATGCGGGACTCGCTCCAGCCGAGGGCCTTGAGCAGCACGGTCACCGACTGCTTGCGCTTGCGGTCGAGGCGCACGCCCACCTGGTCGCGCTTGTCGATCTCGAGCTCGAACCACGCGCCGCGGGACGGGATGATCTTCGCAGAGTAGATGTCCTTGTCCGAGGTGCGGTCCTGGCCGCGCTCGAAGTAGGCGCCCGGCGAGCGGACGAGCTGGGAGACGACGACACGCTCGGTGCCGTTGATGACGAAGGTGCCCTTCTCGGTCATCAGCGGGAAGTCGCCCATGAACACGGTCTGCTGCTTGATCTCGCCCGTGTTGTTGTTCATGAACTCGGCCTTGACGTACAGGGGCGCCGAGTACGTGGCGTCCCGGTCCTTGCACTCGTCCATCGTGTACTTCGGGTCGTAGAACTCCGGCTCCGAGAAGGACAGGGACATGGTGCCCTGGAAGTCCTCGATCGGGGAGATCTCCTCGAAGATGTCGGACAGGCCGGAGGTGCGGGCGATGCCCTGCTCCCCGGTCTCGATGGCCTGCTGGACGCGGGCCTGCCACCGCTCGTTGCCCACGAGACGGTCGAAGCTGTCCGTCTGGAGGGCCAGCAGGTTCGGCACGTCCAGCGGTTCATGGATCTTGGCGAAGGAGATGCGGCGCGGGATGTTCCCGTCGGCCGGTCGGTTAGCGGTTACGTTCGAATCGGTGCTCGAGGCGACCAAGATGGATTCCTTCCACAGACCTGCAGTTGAATCGCGCAGTTCCCGAATCGGGGAAACGGGTGGGCGAGGGCCGGCTGACTGACGATGCTGGTTCGCTCCCCGGGGCGCCCACCGCTATATGAAGGCACGCAGAATGAGGGACAACGCAAAGATCCAGCATAGACCCGAAGCGCGGCTCTGTCCACACGAGTGGTGGACGCGGGCGTCCACCACTCGTAGGATGGGAGATTTTCGTGCTCCGGGTCTCAGCGCCCCCGCGCGAGGAGCGCACGGCCGCGCCGCCGGGTCGGCGCCGCGCCCACCTCGACCCGGCCGCTCACCGGGCGGTCTCCACGATCCCGCCCTCGACGGTTTCTGCGGCCGTCGCCGGAGCCACGGAGGAGGCTTCGACCATCTCGTCGGCGGGCGGGGCCTCGACGGCGAACGCCTCGATCGGCGGGCAGCTGCAGACGAGGTGGCGGTCGCCGGCGGCGTTCTCCACCCGGCCCACGGGCGGCCAGAACTTGGCCAGGCGCAGCTCGGGCAGCGGGTAGGCGGCCCGGGAGCGCGGGTAGGCCCGGTCCCACTCGTCGGCCGTGAGCACCTCCGCGGTGTGCGGGGCGTGGCGCAGGACCGAGTCCTCGAGCGCCACCTCGCCCTCCGCGACGGCGGTCATCTCCGCGTGGATCGCGCGCATCGCGGCCACGAACCGGTCCAGCTCCGCGAGGTTCTCGGACTCCGTGGGCTCCACCATGAGCGTGCCCGCCACGGGGAACGCGAGGGTGGGCGCGTGGAAGCCGTAGTCGACGAGCCGCTTGCACACGTCCTCCGCGGTCACCCCGGAGGCCTTGGTGAGCGCGCGGAGGTCCAGGATGCACTCGTGGGCCACGAACCCGCCGGGGCCGGTGTAGAGGGTCGGGAAGACGTCGGCGAGCCGGGTGGAGACGTAGTTCGCGCTGAGGATCGCGGTGCGCGAGGACGCGGTGAGCCCCTCCGCGCCGGTCATGGCGATGTACATCCAGGTGATCGGCAGCACCCCGGCCGATCCCCAGCGGGCCTGGGACACGGGGAACGCGTCCTCCTCGCCGTCCACGGCCCCGGGGTCCCCGGGCAGGAACGGCACGAGGTGCTCCGCCACGGCCACGGGTCCCACGCCGGGCCCTCCGCCGCCGTGCGGGATGCAGAAGGTCTTGTGCAGGTTCAGGTGGGAGACGTCCCCGCCGAAGCGGCCCGGCCGGGCGAGGCCCATGAGGGCGTTGAGGTTGGCGCCGTCCACGTAGACCTGACCCCCCGCGTCGTGCACGGCGTCGCACACGGCGGTGATCTGCTCCTCGAACACGCCGTGCGTCGAGGGGTAGGTGACCATGATGCCCGCGAGCTCCTCGCCCACGGCGCCGATCTTCGCGGCGAGGTCGTCCATGTCCACGGAGCCGTCCCCGGCGGTGGCCACGACCACGACCTTGAGGTCCGCGAGCACCGCGGAGGCGGCGTTGGTGCCGTGGGCCGAGGACGGGATCAGGATGGTCGTGCGCTGCCGGTCGCCCCGGGAGAGGTGGTAGCGCCGGATCGCGAGCAGCCCGGCGAGCTCGCCCTGGGACCCGGCGTTGGGCTGGACGGAGACCGCGGCGTAGCCGGTGATCTCCGTGAGCCAGGACTCGAGCTGGGCGATGAGCTCGCGCCAGCCCAGGGTCTGGTCCTCCGGGGCGAGCGGGTGGACCGAGGCGAACTCGGGCCAGCTGATGGGCTCCATCTCCGCGGCCGCGTTGAGCTTCATGGTGCAGGAGCCGAGCGGGATCATGGTCCGGTCCAGGGCCAGGTCCTTGTCCGCGAGGGAGCGCAGCCAGCGCATCATCGAGGTCTCGGAGCGGTGCAGGGTGAACACCGGGTGCGTCAGGTAGGAGTCGGTGCGCAGCAGCGCGGCCGGGAGCTCCCAGTCGGTCCCCGCGCCGCCGTCGTCCGTGGCCGCGGCGCCGAAGGCCGCGAGCACGGCGTCGACGTCGCGCTCGTCGTGGGGCTCCCCGACCGACACGGACACGTGGTCCGCGTCGGCCCGGCGCACGTTGATCCCGCGCTCCGCGGCGGCCGCGACGACGGCGTCGGCGCGGCCGGGGACCTCGGCCAGCACGGTGTCGAAGAACCGGTCGTGGACCACGCGGACGCCGGCGGCGGCGAGCCCGGCGGCCATGCGGGCGGCCAGCGCGTGCACCCGGTCGGCGATGGCGCGCAGACCGTCCGGGCCGTGGTAGGCGGCGTAGGCGCCGGCCACGATGGCCAGCAGCGCCTGCGCGGTGCAGATGTTGGAGGTGGCCTTCTCACGGCGGATGTGCTGCTCGCGGGTCTGCAGGGCCAGCCGGTAGGCGGGCCGGCCGGAGGAGTCGGTCGAGACGCCCACCAGGCGGCCCGGCAGGTTCCGCTCGAGGCCCGTGCGGCAGGCGAGGAACGCGGCGTGGGGCCCGCCGAAGAACAGGGGCACCCCGAAGCGCTGGGCGGAGCCCACGGCGATGTCCGCCCCCTGCTCCCCGGGTGAGCGCAGCAGGGTCAGGGCCAGCAGGTCGGTGGCCACGGCCACGAGCGCCCCCCGGGCGTGCGCCTCCTCGGCGCGCTCGGCGAGGGGGACGACCTCCCCGTCGACGCCCACCTGGGTCAGGACCACGCCGAAGAGGTCGCCCTCGGGCAGCCCCTCCGCGAGGTCGGCGACGACCAGCTCGATGCCCACGGCCCGGCAGCGCCCGCCCAGCACGGCGAGGGTCTGCGGGAGCGTCCGCGCGTCGACGACGACGCGCCGGCTCGTGGCCTTCCGGTTGGCGCGGCGCATCATCAGCACGGCCTCGGCCACCGCGGTGGCCTCGTCCAGGAGGGACGCGTTGGCCAGGTCCAGGCCGGTGAGGTCCATGACGGCGTTCTGGAACGTGAGCAGCGCCTCGAGGCGGCCCTGCGAGATCTCGGGCTGGTACGGGGTGTAGGAGGTGTACCAGGCGGGGTTCTCGAGGATGTTGCGGCGCAGGGCGGGCGGGGTGACGGTGTCCGCGTAGCCCTGACCGATCATCTGGGTCATCACCCGGTTCTTCGCGGCGACCCGGCGCAGGGCGGAGAGCGCCTCGTGCTCCGGCATCGGGGCGGGCAGCCGCAGGGGCTGGTGCGAGGCGATGCCGGCGGGGACCGCGCGGGCGACAAGCTCGTCGAGGTCGGCGGCGCCGACCGCCCGGAGCATCGTCCTGGTCTCGGCGGCGTCCGGTCCGAGGTGGCGTGGCAGGAAGGACAAGGTGAGCTCCTCGTGGTTCGAGGCCCGGTGGGGCCCGTCCGACCTCCCCGCTCTGTCGTCCGGCCGGGGAGTTCTCACCGGCCGCCGCGGGCCGGTCTGCACCGCCGGTGGCCTCCCGCCCGGGCCGGCGGCGGGGCGGGGACCTCTTCAGAGTGGCCTGCTCGCAGCGGTCCTGGGGCCTGAGAGATTCCCGGGGAGGAGTTGCTCCTTCGGCGCCGCCCGCCGCCCGGGACGCGGACGACGTCGGACTCTCCCGCTGCGCGTGGACGGCCGATGTGGTTGTGCCCCCAGTCTCCCACAGACCGGTCGCGCACGGCACGAGGCCCCGGACGCCGTGCGTCCGGGGCCTCGCAGGAGCGTTCGGGAAGGAACGCGTCCGGGTGCTGCTGGGGTCCTACTTGAGGGTGACGGTGGCGCCGGCGCCCTCGAGGGCCTCCTTGGCCTTCTCGGCGGCCTCCTTGGTGGCGCCCTCGACGACGGCCTTGGGGGCCGAGTCCACGAGGTCCTTGGCCTCCTTGAGGCCGAGGGAGGTCAGCGAGCGGACCTCCTTGATGACCTGGATCTTCTTCTCGCCGGCGGCCTCGAGGACGACGTCGAACTCGGTCTGCTCCTCGGCCTCCTCGGCGGCGGCGGCCGGAGCGGCGGCACCGGCGACGGCCACGGGGGCGGCGGCGGTGACGTCGAAGGTCTCCTCGAAGGCCTTCACGAACTCGGAGAGCTCGATGAGGGAGAGCTCCTTGAACGCGTCGATCAGTTCAGCGGTGGTGAGCTTGGCCATGGTTGTGGCTCCTTTTCGATGGTGTGCCCCGGCCGGGTTCGTCGGCGCGGGACGGTCTGGTTCCGTGGTGAGAATGTGCCTCGCGGCGGGGGTGCTGGTCAGGCGTCCTGCTCCTCGACCTTGGCGCGCAGCGCCTCGGCCGTGCGGACGGTCTTCGACAGCGGGGCCTGGAACAGCGCCGCGGCCTGGGACAGGGACGCCTGGGCGGCACCGGCCACCTTGGCCAGCAGCACCTCGCGGGACTCGAGGTCCGCGAGCTGCTTGATCTCCGCGTCGCTGAGGGCCTTGCCCTCGAGGTAACCGCCCTTGACGACGAGCTGCGGGTTCGCCTTGGCGAAGTCACGCAGGCTCTTGGCGGCCTCGACGGGATCCCCCGAGATGAAGGCGATCGCGCTCGGGCCGGCGAGCTGGCCGTCGAACGCGTCGATGCCCAGCTCCTTGGCCGCGATCGCGGTCAGCGTGTTCTTCACCACGGCGTATTCGGCGTTCTCACCGAGCGAGCGGCGCAGCTCCTTGAGCTGGGCCACGGTGAGGCCGCGGTACTCAGTCAGGACAGCGGCGTCCGAGTTGGAGAACATCTCCTTCAACTCGGCGACCGCGGCTGCCTTTTCCGGGTTCGCCATGGTACTCCTTCCGGTCTTCGATGCCGGTCGCTGCCGAAAGGGGCCCGGGCACAGAAAAAGCCCCGCGCAGATGCCCGGGGCTCGGCGTCACGGCCCGTGCAGGACGGGACGTGCTCGCTGTGCTGGTTCACCTGCGCTGGCGGTTCCTGGCGGAACTCTTACGGCAGTCCTCCCGTACCGCGCACTCCGAAACGAGGCGCACGAGGCAGAAGGACAACGACCGGCGGTCTTTGGTACGCCCCAGGCTACCGGAGGGCTCCGCCACGGCCAAATCGGCGCCGGAGCGGCCCGGGAACCGCCCGATGATCTCCACGTCCGGCCCGGGATCCGGCTCAGGCCGAGGGGAAGTCGCGGGCCCAGACGCCGCTGCGCCCGGCCACGCGGAAGCCCAGCCGGGCGTTGACCCGGCTCATCCGGTCGTCGCCGCTGTGGCTCCAGGAGTAGACGGTGCGCACGCTCGGGGCCAGCCGCTCGAGCTGCTGCAGGTTGGCCAGCTTCAGCCGGGTGGCGAGCCACCGGCGGCGGTGCTCGCGCAGGACCACGGTCTCGTCCTGCATCCCGATCGGCGGCTCATCCCCCGCCAGGACGATCTCGGTCATCCCGACGAGCCGTCCGGTGCGCTCGTGCTCGGCCACGGCCACGAGGGAGAGGTTGCCCGCCTCGGCGCGCAGCTGGTCGGTCCGCCGCACCCGCTCGGCGTCCCACGGCTCGTGCTCGACGGCGGCCACCGGGGCCAGGAAGGAGTCGGACGCCATGCGCGAGTGCAGGGCCGCGAGCTCGTCGAGCCGCTCCTCGGGGGCCGGGCCGCTCCAGATGTGGATCCGGTACGGCTCCTGCGCCGGCGAGGCCTCGACCTCGCGCAGCAGGGCCTCGACACGCTCGGGTGGCAGCGGCACGTCCAGCAGACCGAAGTCGCTGACCGACTCGAGCCGGTAGCCGGCGCTCAGGGCGAAGCGGGTCTGCCGGTTGGACACGGGCAGCCGGCCCGACCCGTCGGCGGCGTCCACCCACTCGACCATCCCGGGGGTGATCACCGGGAAGACCCCGGTGACGCTGCCGTCGCCCTGGATCTCCTCGGGGCCGGGGTGCTCGGTCTGGATCCGCAGGTGCCGGCGGGACTCCCCGACGGCGAGCTGCTCGGCGGCCGCCAGCAGCTCGCTGCCGGTGCCCTGCGAGGTGACGTCGGGGTCCACGTCGACGGTGATGTGGGCGGAGTCGGTGAGCGTGACCAGGGGCATCCGCACCTCGGCCCGCCCCGCGAGCCGGTCCTGCGCCCAGGCGAGCAGGACGACCACGCGCTCGAAGGGGTCCAGCAGGTCCCGGTAGAGCTCCTGGGCGTCACCGGTGAGGTCCGAGATCCCCCACACGTGCTGCCGGGACCGGCGCACGAGCTCCGCGACGCGCCCCAGGAGCTCCTGCGCGGCGTCGTCGAACTCGTCGGGGATGCGCATCTGCTCGATGCGCACTGGGGGGTGCTCGCTCACGTGGGGGATCTCCGTTCCGTGGGCGCCGGCGGACGCCCGTCGGCTGCTGGGTCGTGGGAGGGGTGGTCCGGTCGGACGGGAAGGGGCCCGGCCGCATCGGCCGGGCCCCCACCCGTCGGAGCCCCGCGGGCTCCGGTGCACGGCGTCAGGCGCCGACGACGACCTCGGTGGCGTTCGGGTCGACCGGGATGCCCGGACCGAACGTGGTCGAGACGGTCGCCTTCGTGATGTAGCGGCCCTTCGACGCGGAGGGCTTCAGGCGCAGGATCTCCTCGAGGGCGGCGCCGTAGTTCTCCGCGAGCTTCTCGAGGTCGAAGGACGTCTTGCCCACGATGAAGTGCAGGTTCGAGTGCTTGTCGACGCGGAAGTCGATCTTGCCGCCCTTGATGTCGTTGACGGCCTTGGTCACGTCCATGGTGACGGTGCCGGTCTTGGGGTTCGGCATCAGGTTGCGGGGGCCGAGGACCTTGCCCAGCCGGCCGACCTTGCCCATCATGTCCGGGGTCGCCACGGCGGCGTCGAAGTCGGTCCAGCCGCCCTGGATGCGGGCGATCAGGTCGTCGGAGCCGACGTAGTCCGCCCCGGCCTCCTCCGCGGCGGCGGCCTTGTCGCCGGTCGCGAAGACGACGACGCGGGCGGTCTTGCCGGTGCCGTTGGGCAGGTTCACGGTGCCGCGGACCATCTGGTCGGCCTTGCGGGGATCCACACCGAGGCGGAGGACGACCTCCACGGTGGAGTCGGTCTTCGCGGTGTCGAGCTCCTTGGCCAGGGCCACGGCCTCGGCGGGGGCGTACAGCGTGTTCTCGTCGATCTTGGCGGCGGCCGCCTGGTATGCCTTGCTGCGCTTTGCCATCTGCTTCTTCTCCTTGTGCAGTTGTGGTCTGCGGGCCGCGCTCGGCCCTGCCACGTCAATAACGGTGGGTGGTGTCAGCCGAGGCTGATCACTCGACCTCGATGCCCATGGAGCGGGCGGTGCCGGCGATGATCTTCGCGGCGGCGTCGAGGTCGTTGGCGTTGAGGTCTTCCTTCTTGGTCTCGGCGATCTCGCGGACCTGGTCCATGCTGAGCTTGCCGACCTTCTGGGTGTGCGGGACACCCGAGCCCTTAGCGACGCCGGCGGCCTTCTTGATCAGCTGTGCGGCGGGCGGGGTCTTCGTGACGAAGGTGAACGAGCGGTCCTCGTAGACCGTGATCTCCACGGGCACGATGTTGCCGCGCTGGGACTCCGTGGCCGCGTTGTAGGCCTTGCAGAATTCCATGATGTTGACGCCGTGCTGACCGAGGGCGGGGCCCACGGGGGGCGCCGGGTTGGCGGCGCCTGCATTGATCTGCAGCTTGATCAGGCCGGAGACCTTCTTCTTCTTGGGAGCCATGTGCTGGTCCTTCTTCTGCTGGACGTACCGGCGCACAGGAGCGTACGGCGGCGGGTGGCCGCCGTGGCGCGGCGGCCGGGCGGCCCGGCGGCGAAGCATGCACCGCGGGGCCGGGAACTGGGGCGGGCCGGAGCGGCCCGCGGGGCTCAGATCTTGGAGACCTGGTTGAAGCCGAGGGTGACGGGGGTCTCGCGCTCGAAGATCGACACGAGGACGACCAGCTGCTGGGACTCCACCTTGATCTCGGAGATCGTGGCGGGGAGGGTCTCGAACGGGCCCTCCTTGACGATGACGGACTCGCCGACCTCGAAGTCGACGTCGATCCGGGGCTGTGCGCTGGGCTGGGCGGCGGAGTCGGCGCCCGCGCCCTGCGGCGCCTCGAAGACCGGGTTGAGCATCTCGAAGACCTCGTCGAGGCGCAGCGGCACGGGGTTGTAGGCGTCCTGGCCGACGAAGCCGGTGACGCCCGGGGTGTGGCGGACCGCGCCCCAGGAGGCGTCAGTGAGGTTCATGCGCACCAGCACGTAGCCCGGGATCCGCACCCGGCGCACGATCTTGCGCTGGGCGTTCTTGATCTCGACGACCTCCTCCATCGGCACCTCGATCTGGAAGATGTCGTCCTCCATGTTGAGGGACTGGATGCGGGTCTCGAGGTTCGTCTTCACGCGGTTCTCGTAGCCGGCGTAGGTGTGGATGACGTACCAGTCACCCTCCTGGCGGCGCAGCTTCGACTTGAACTCCTCGACGGGATCCACGGCGGGAGCCGCGTCCTCGGCGGCGGGGGTCTCCTCGTCGACCGGGGCCTGTCCGTCGGAGGGGGCCTCGTCGGCGGCCGGCTCGGCGGGGACCTCGTCGGCGACCGGGGCCACCGGAGCGTCGTCCGGCTCGTGGGCGGCCGCGAAGTCGTCCTCCTGCACGGAGGTCTCGGCCTCCGGCAGCTCCGGAGCCTGCTGGTCGACCTCGGCCGGTGCCTCGGTGCCGTTTTCGAGCTCGTGCTCGGTCACTGGTTCTCCCTCAAGTTCTTTCGTGGATGTCGTGCTCTGCTGGGTCACGGTGGCCGGCCGCGCCGGTCCGTGCGCCGCCCGGATCAGCCGGCGGCGTCCCCCTGCCCGAAGATCCACAGGGCCGCCTGGCCGAACGCCAGGTCCAGGACCGAGATGAGCACCATCATGAACGCGACGAACACGAGGACGACCAGGACGTAGTTGACCAGTTCGCGCCGAGTGGGGGTGACCACCTTGCGGAGCTCCCCGACGACCTGGCGCAGGAACAGGAACAGGCGCCCGAAGACGCCGCGGGGGCTCTCCGCACCCTGCTCCGGGGGCTGGCCCGACGCGCGGCCGGCGGTGGTCTGCGACATCGGCTCTCCCTGTGTGGACTCGTGCGTGCCGCGCAGTGCTGCCGGCCCGCCGTCGCCGCGGCGGCTCCCGGCGCCCCGGTGGGGAGCGCCGGGGACCACCCCGGACTGGAGCAGGGCAGACAGGACTCGAACCTGCAACCTGCGGTTTTGGAGACCGCTGCGCTACCAATTGCGCCACTGCCCTACGTGCCTCGCGGCCTCGGCCGGCGTCGGGACGCCGGCCTCGATCGCTCGGACCCGGTCACCGACTCTACCATCCGGCCCCGCCGCGACGGCGCGGCCGAGCAGGCGTCGATGACACCAGTGGACTATCCTAGGCGACCCGGGCGGCGGGGTGCAATCCGGGCGGGCGCGGCGGCCGCGGGGACGGGCCCGCGGTCCGGACCCCCGAGTAGCATGGGGGCGTCCGCACCGCCGTCCCCGCACCCGGCGGAGACCGTCCGTTCCCCTCCAGGAGGCCCCCGGTCATGACCACGTCCCGCATCTCCCGGCGCGTCGGCGCCATCGCAGAGTCCGCGACGCTCGCGGTGGACGCCAAGGCGAAGGCGCTCAAGGCCGCCGGCCGGCCCGTGATCGGCTTCGGCGCCGGGGAGCCCGACTTCCCGACCCCCCAGTACATCGTGGAGGCCGCCGCGGCCGCCCTGCAGGACCCGGCGAACTTCCGGTACACGCCGGCGGCGGGCCTGCCCGCGCTGCGGAAGGCGGTGGCCGAGCAGACCGCCCGGGACGACGGGTACGCGGTGGAGCCCTCCCAGGTGCTCATCACCAACGGTGGCAAGCAGGCCGTGTTCCAGGCCTTCGCGACGGTCGTGGACGAGGGCGACGACGTGCTGCTGCCGGCCCCGTACTGGACCACCTACCCCGAGGCCATCAAGCTCGCCGGCGGCAACCCGGTCGAGGTCTTCGCCGGCCCGGAGCTCGGCTACAAGGTCACCCCCGAGCTGCTCGAGGCGGCGTGGACCGAGCGCACCAAGGCGCTGCTGTTCTGCTCGCCGTCGAACCCCACGGGCGCCGTGTACTCCCCCGAGGAGACCGCTGCCGTGGGCCGCTGGGCGGCGGAGAAGGGCATCTTCGTGCTGACCGACGAGATCTACCAGCACCTCACTTACGACGGCGTGCCGTTCACCTCGATCGCCGCCGCCGTGCCGGAGCTGGGCGAGAACGTGGTCATCCTCAACGGCGTGGCCAAGACGTACGCGATGACCGGCTGGCGGGTGGGCTGGATGATCGGGGCCCCCGACGTCATCAAGGCGGCCACGAACCTGCAGTCCCACCTGACGTCCAACGTCAACAACGTGGCCCAGCGGGCCGCGCTCGCGGCCGTGTCCGGGCCCCTCGACGAGGCCCACCGGATGCGGGAGGCCTTCGACCGCCGCCGCCGGGTCATGGTCGAGGCTCTCAACGCCATCGACGGCGTGGAGTGCCCCACTCCGACCGGCGCGTTCTACGCCTACGCTGACGTGCGCGGTCTGCTCGGCCGGCGGTTCGGCGACGCGACGCCACAGACCTCCGCCGAGCTCGCCGAGCTGATCCTGGAGCAGGCGGAGGTGGCCGTGGTGCCCGGCGAGGCGTTCGGCCCCTCCGGCTTCCTGCGCCTGTCCTACGCCCTCGGCGACGACGACCTCGCCGAGGGCCTGCGCCGGCTCCAGGAGTACCTGGGCGGCGCCGCGTGAGCGCCGCGACGGACGTCCTGGGCACCGCCGTGGCCGCGGCGGAGCAGGTGCCCGCGGCAGCGCTCGTGACCGCCGGGCTGATCGGCGGGTACGCCACCGCCCGGGCGACCGGCGTCCGCCCCCTGGGCGGGGTGGTGCTGGCCGCCGCAGGTGCGGCGGCCGCCCACACGTGGTGGCGCCGCGGCGGGCCGGCGACCACCGCGGCGCTCGGCGGGCTCTACGTCCTGGGCTTCGGGCTCTCCCACCCGCTGGCCAAGCGGATCGGGGCCTGGCCCTCGGTCCTGGCCGTGACCGCCGTCAACGCCGCCGCCAACGCCGTCCTGGTGGACCGCCCCGGTCGCTGACCCCCGACCGTCCTGCGCCGCCGCCCGCCCCCGGATGGGGACGGGCGGCGTCGTCCCGTGCGCCCGGACCCCGGCTCAGTCGCCGACGGCCTCCAGGCCGCGGCGGACGATCAGCGGATCGATGGGATAGACCACGTCCGGGTCCTTGTCCTCGTAGTCGAACTGGTCCAGGAAGAAGCGCATCGCGTTGATCCTCGCCCGCTTCTTGTCGTTGGACTTCACCGTGATCCACGGGGCGTGGTCGGTGTCCGTGCGCAGGAACATCTCCTCCTTCGCCTCGGTGTAGTCCTCCCACCGGTCCAGGGAGGCCAGGTCCATGGGAGAGAGCTTCCACCGGCGCACGGGGTCGATCTGACGGATCGCGAACCGGGTGCGCTGCTCGTGCTGGGTGACGGAGAACCAGAACTTGGTGAGGTGGATGCCGGAGTCCACGAGCATCTTCTCGAAGACGGGCGCCTGGGCCATGAACTGCTCGTACTGCGGGTCCGTGCAGAAGCCCATGACGCGCTCGACGTTGGCGCGGTTGTACCAGGAGCGGTCGAACATGACGATCTCCCCTCCGGTGGGCAGGTGCTGGATGTAGCGCTGGAAGTACCACTGTCCCCGCTCCCGGTCCGAGGGCTTCGTGAGGGCGACGACGCGGGCCGCGCGCGGGTTCAGGTGCTCGGTGAACCGCTTGATGGTCCCGCCCTTGCCGGCGGCGTCCCGGCCCTCGAACACGATGACGTGCTGGAGGTCGTGGTCCTGGCCCCAGTACTGGAACTTCAGCAGCTCGATCTGGAGCTGGTACTTCTCGAGCTCGTACTCCTCGCGCGACATCCGCTCCTCGTACGGGTAGTCCTCCCGCCAGGTCTCCACCGCCGATCCCCCGGGATCGATGAGGTCGGGGTCCGGGGACTGCCCGTCCCGCACCGTGTACCCCTGGTCGACCAGCTTGTCGATGAACTCCCGCAGGTTCTCCCGGGCCGGTTCTTTGTCCGCGTTCAACGCCACCCCTCCTTCCGGGCCCGGTGGGCCCTTTCCGGCAGTCTAGGCCCGGGGCGGCGGGCGCCGGTGCCGGAGCCAACACGTCCGGGGCCGTCCCCGCCGCCGCGGCCCGGACTCACTAGACTGGGCCTGCCGGAGCACGTCCGGCCGCCACGCACGCCCCGCCCACCCGGAGGAGACTGTACGGATGAAGATCGGACTGCTGACCAGCGGCGGGGACTGCCCCGGGCTCAACGCGGTGATCCGCGGCGCCGTGCTGCACGGGATCAAGACCTACGGCCACGAGTTCGTGGGCTTCCGCGACGGCTGGCGCGGGGTGCTCGAGGGCGACATCATGGACCTGCCCCGGACCCGGGTCCGCGGTCTGGCCCGGGAGGGCGGGACCATACTGGGCACCTCCCGCACCAACCCCTACTCCGGGCCCGGCGGAGGGCCCGAGAACATCGGGGTGATGCTCGAGCGCCACGCCGTCGACGCGATCGTCGCCATCGGCGGGGAGGGCACGCTGGCCGGGGCCAAGCGCCTGGCCGACGCCGGGCTGCCCGTGGTCGGGGTGCCCAAGACCATCGACAACGACCTGCAGGCCACCGACTACACGTTCGGCTTCGACACCGCCGTGTCCATCGCCACCGACGCGATGGACCGGCTGCGCACCACCGGGGAGTCCCACCACCGGTGCATGGTGGCCGAGGTCATGGGCCGCCACGTCGGGTGGATCGCGCTGCACTCGGGGATGTCCGCCGGCGCCCACGCGGTGCTGATCCCGGAGCAGAAGGTCTCCATGGACCAGGTCTGCGCCTGGGTGCAGGAGGTCTACGACCGGGGCCGGTCCCCGCTGGTGGTCGTCGCGGAGGGGTTCATCCCCGAGGATCGGGAGGACGTGCTGGCAGGGAAGGGCACCGAGGCCGACGGACGTCCGCGCCTGGGCGGGATCGGGGAGTACGTCACGCACGAGATCGAGCGCCTCACCGGGATCGAGACCCGCAACACCACGCTCGGCCACATCCAGCGCGGGGGCGCCCCCACGGGCTTCGACCGGGTGCTGGCCACCCGCTTCGGGATGTCCGTGGTCGACCTGGTGCACGAGAAGCAGTGGGGCAGGATGGTGGCCATCCGTGGCACCGACATGGTCCGCGTGGACTTCGCCGAGGCCCTCGAAGGCCTCAAGACCGTCCCCCAGGACCGCTGGGACGAGGCCCGCGTCCTCTTCGGCCGCTGAGCCGGGCGGCGCCCCCGGGCGCGAGGGCCACGGACTCACGCACCCGGGGCTCGGGCTCGGGCTCGGGCTCGGGCTCGGGGCGGAGTCTACGGGCGCGCGTCCCGTGCGCCGCGGAGGAAGCCCGTCTGCCGGCCGACCACCTGGCCGGCGTCCGGGGGCACGACGACCTGCTGCGCCGCGGCCCACCGCTGCTCACCGTCGGAGACGACGAGCTGGGCGGCGGGGTCGACGGTGCGCTTGAGCACGGCCAGCGCGATGGGCCCCTGCTCGTGGTGCAGCTGCACGGAGGTGACGCGCCCCACCGTGCGCTCCCCCGCGACCACGTCGGCTCCCGCGACGGGCAGCGTGTGCTCCGAGCCGTCGAGGTCGAGCAGCACCAGCCGGCGGGGCGGGTGCCCGAGGTTGTGCACCCGCGCGACGGTCTCCTGACCCTTGTAGCAGCCCTTGGACAGGTGCACGGCGGTGCGCAGGAGGTCGAGCTCGTGCGGGATCGTCCGCTCGTCCGTCTCGGCGCCCCAGCGCGGGCGCCACGCGGCGATCCGCAGCGCCTCGGCGGCCCAGGAACCGGCGAGCGGGAGGTCGAGGGTCAGGGCGTCGAGCTCGTCGCGGGGCACGAGGTGCTCCCACCAGGTGCGCTCCTCGCCGGGGTGGGGACCGTCGAGGACGGCGTAGCTCCATCCGCCCGGGGCGACGTGGGGCCAGGGGTCCCGCCACACGACCGTGGCGGGCAGGCCGGGCACGGGGCCCGTGGCGCCGAGCACGGCCCACTGCCCGGTGCGGTCCTCGATCTCGACGCGCAGCGCGAAGCGCATGGACTCCAGCCACGCCACGAGGGTCGCGGTCTCGTCGGCCTCGGTGAGCAGCCAGGTGGTGGCGCCGTCGTCCACCACGTGGGGGGCGTGCTCGATCCGCCCCTGGACGGACAGGAAGAGGGTCTCGGTGCTGCGACCGGGCTCGAGCCCGGTGAGCACCTGCGAGGAGAGCGTGCTGAGCCAGCTGAGCCGATCGGGCCCGGTGACGGTGACGACGCCCTTGTGGGAGAGGTCCACCACGGTGCCGGGGGTCCGCACGAGGGAGCGCTGCTCCCGCAGCGGGTCGCCGTAGTGGGCGGCCACCCCGCGGTCCAGGCCTTCGGCCTCGACGGCGCCCGGTCGGTGGAGCAGGGGGGAAGGGTGCTCGGTCACGGAGGTCAGCCGATCTTCCGCAGCTGCGCGGAGGCGTGGGTGGTCAGGGGCTCGCCGAGGGCGGCCATGTCCCAGGCCCAGAACAGGTCGCCGTGGACCAGGCCGTACATGCGGGTCGAGGAGCTGTACTCCTTGGCCCCGCGGGCGCGGATCACGGCGTCGGTGGCGAGGTCGATCCGGGGGCCCTTGATCTGCCCGGCGTAGAGCTCCGCGACGCCACCGGGGTGCGTCAGGGTCACGAGGACGTCGAAGCCGCCGTCCTCGTTGCGCATCCGCTCCACGTCCTCGGCGCCCTGGAGCACGGGCACGAGGTCCGGCGGGAGCATCCCGGGGCCCACGTCACCGTCCTCGAGCGTGCGGTCGAGCTGCCAGAAGCCCTGTTCCACTGTGGCCGGGCGCATCGGCTGCCCCTCCTCGTCGAGGAGCGTGGTCTGCGCCTGGTACTCGAGGAACGGCAGTCCGTTCTGCTCGAAGGTCACGCGCTGCCGGAACGGCCGCTGCTCGACCTCTCCGTAGCCCATGAAGCCGTCGCCCTCCCAGGTGCCCAGCAACCAGGCGAACGGGACGAGCTCCGGCAGCAGATCCGAGGGGATCTCGATCGGCACGGGACTAGTGCTGTCCCTTGAACAGACCGAGGACCACCTTGAGGGAGATCCCGGCGATGAACAGGCCGGAGATGCCGAGCAGGGCGAGGTAGAAGATTTCGAGTGCAAGCATGGCCCTAAACTACCACGGTGCTCACCAGCCGGGCAGTGAACACGGCCCCCACCCCGAGGAACGCCACGGGGGTCACGCCGAGGACCACGACGCCCCGCTTGGGCGAGCTCTTCGGGGCCGCCGCGATGACGCGGCCGCCCACGAGGGCCACCAGCGCGGCCAGGACCGCCCCGACCACCACGAGCAGGGCCGGGTCCGGGCCGCTGGCCCGGTAGTCGCCGGCCAGGGCGATCCAGCCGGAGGAGCTGACCGCCGCGAGCACTCCGGCCGTCGAGGCGATCGAGGACTCGAGCCGGTGCTCGGCCCCCTCGCCGCGCACCAGCTCCGCCGCGAACACGGTCATCAGGGCCACCCCGACGACGGCGGGCAGCCACACGAGCTGCTGGCCCGGCAGGAACTGCACCAGCAGGGCCGCGACGACACCGGCGGCGGTCATGATCACGTTGTGGCGGTGCCTCGCCGCGATGCCGGTGGCCGCCGGCCAGCCGAACCCGATGACCACGGACATCCCGAGCGCCAGCAGCAGCGGCGCGGGCCCGGCGACCGCGACCGCGAGCAGTGCCGCCACGAGGCCGACCACGCTGCACACGGCGATCATGGCGTATCTCATGGCGATCGGGTTCCTGCACTGTCGAGGGTCGGGACCTGCGCCCGGGCGGACACGAGCAACGATAGCGGCTCGCCGCAGGGCGCGGGCGGAGTGCCGGGGCGGGGTGGAGCGCCGGGAACGGGGCGGACCGCCGGGCGGGCCCGGGCCGGGGACGCTCCGGGCCGGGGGGCTCGCGGGGCTGGTCGCCCACCCGCACCTATACTGACAGCTCAGTCCGTACGCCAGAGTGGAGAAGCACGAGTGTTCCAGATCCTGATGCTGACCGACGCGGACGGACCTTCGGCATCGGTGCTCCCGGCCCTCGACCTGCTCAACCACAAGGTCTCGGTCGCACCGACGCGAACCGTGTCCGGGAGTCTGGACGGCCGGTCCCCGGACGTGGTCCTGCTGGACGGGCGCACCGATCTCATCACCGCCCGCAACCTCGCGCAGCTGCTCACGGCCAAGGGGCTGGCGGCGCCGCTGCTGATGGTGCTCACCGAGGGCGGGATGGCGGCCGTGGCCGCGAACTGGATGGTCGACGACGTCGTGCTCGACACCGCCGGCCCCGCGGAGGTCGAGGCGCGGCTGCGCCTCGCCTCCTCGCGCACGGCCGAGGTCCCCGAGGACGACACCCGCATCCGTGCGGGCTCCGTGGTCATCGACGACGCCGCCTACTCCGCGCACGTCAACGGCCAGCCCCTGAACCTGACCTACAAGGAGTTCGAGCTGCTGAAGTACCTGGCCCAGCACTCGGGCCGGGTCTTCACCCGCGCCCAGCTGCTCAGCGAGGTCTGGGGCTACGACTACTACGGCGGCACCCGCACCGTGGACGTGCACGTGCGGCGCCTGCGCGCCAAGCTGGGCGCCGACCACGAGCACCTGATCACCACGGTGCGTAACGTGGGCTACAGCTTCGCCACGACGCGGGCCCGGGAGAACTGAGCACGTCCACCCCCGTCCGCGCGCCCCGCACCGTCCCGCAGGAGGTCCCCATGTCCCAGCCCGTGCCGTACGACCTCGACCGCCCGGACGTCCCGCCGGCCGAGGAGATCGTGGAGCTCGCGTCCCGCGCCGCCGCCGCGGACGGCGACCCGCCGTTCTCCGACCAGACCCTGGTGGACCTCCGCTCGGCGCAGGACGGCCGGGTCCGCACCGTCCTGGCGCGCTCGCGCGGCGGGGAGCTCCTCGGCGCGGCCGTGCGCGTGCCCGAGCCCGACGGCGCCCACCTCGTGGAGCTCGTGGTCGGCCCCGGCCACCGCGGCGCCGGGATCGGCGCGGCGCTGGCCGACGCCGTGTCCGCCGGGACCACCGGCACGGTCCGCGCCTGGGCGCACGGCGGGCACCCCGCGGCCGCCGCGCTCGCCGCCCGGCACGGACTGGCCCCCGTGCGGGACCTGCACCGGCTGCTGCGCCCCCTGCGCGGCGCGGCGGACCTCCCCCTTCCCGAGGCGATGCCCGCGGGCTTCCGCCTCCGGGCGTTCGAGCCCGGCCGGGACGAGCAGGAGTGGCTGCGGGTCAACGCGGCCGCGTTCGCCGCGCACCCCGAGCAGGGCCGGATGACCCTCGACGACCTCCGGCAGCGGGAGGCGGAGCCGTGGTTCGACCCCGCCGGCTTCCTGCTCGCCGTCCGGGAGGACGACCCGGGGACCGTGGCCGGCTTCCACTGGACCAAGGTCCACGCCGGCGACGCCGAGCGCGGCCCCCTCGGCGAGGTGTACGCCGTGGGCGTGGCGCCCGGGCACCAGGGCACGGGACTGGGCCGGGCGCTGACGGCCGCCGGCGTCAACCACCTGGCCCGGCAGGGACTGGCCGAGGTCATGCTCTACGTGGACGGGGACAACGCCGCCGCCCTGCGGCTGTACGAGGCGCTGGGCTTCCGGCCGTGGCACCTCGACGTGATGTACGCCGGGACCCTCCCCGGCTGACCCGCCCGCCCTCCCCGCGCCCGGACCGCCCGGACCGGACACGACAAGACAGGACCGTGATGACCACGCACCAGCAGGACACCCACCAGTCCGCGCCGGCCCCGGGCGCCGGGCCGAAGACCGCACCCCTCACGGGTCCCGACGAGCCCCCCGTCCCCGACGCCGCCCGGGGCCACGGGGACCGGGACCGGATCGACGACCCCGTGCCCGCGGCCCGGCAGGTGCTGGAGGGCCGGCACGGACCCGAGCGCTTCCTGGACCGCGAGGCCAGCTGGGTGGCGTTCAACTCCCGGGTCCTGGAACTCGCGGAGGACCCGGACCTCTTCCTCCTGGAGCGGGTGCACTTCCTGTCCATCGTGGCCTCCAACCTGGACGAGTTCTTCATGGTCCGGGTGGCGGGGCTCAAGCGGCGCATCGCGACGGGCATCGCCCGGCCGGCCGCCTCCGGGCACTCCC
Source organism: Kocuria himachalensis (assembly GCF_054784195.1). NCBI lineage: Bacteria > Bacillati > Actinomycetota > Actinomycetes > Micrococcales > Micrococcaceae > Kocuria > Kocuria himachalensis. Next base: position 21,318 of record NZ_BAAGPL010000017.1, on the reverse strand, counting down.
CCGCGGAGCAGATGGCCACCATCGCCGCGCGCGCCCACGAGCTCCAGGAGCGGCACGCGCGGGCCTTCCACGACCTGGTGCGGCCCGAGCTGACCCAGCAGAACATCCATCTGGTCGGGTGGGAGGAGCTCGACGCCGTCACCCGGGAGCGGCTCACCGGGGACTTCCACCGGCAGGTGTTCCCCATCCTCACGCCGCTGGCCGTGGACCCGGCCCACCCGTTCCCCTACATCTCCGGGCTGAGCCTCAACCTGGCCGTGATGGTCCGCAACCCGCAGTCGGGCAAGCGGCTGTTCGCCCGCGTGAAGGTCCCGGACCAGCTGCCCCGGCTGTTGTCGGTGGACGGGTCCCGGGCGTCCCGCCTGCCGAACGGCCAGGCCCGGTTCATCCCGCTCGAGGACGTCATCGCCCAGCACCTGGACGACCTGTTCCCCGGGATGGAGGTCGAGGAGCACCAGGTGTTCCGCGTGACCCGCAACGAGGACCTGGAGGTCGAGGAGGACGACGCCGAGAACCTCCTGCAGGCCCTCGAGAAGGAGCTGTTGCGCCGTCGCTTCGGTCCCGCGGTACGCCTGGAGGTCACGGACAGCATCAGCACGGAGGTGCTCGAGCTGCTCGTCTCCGAGCTGGGCATCGACGAGTCCGAGATCTACCGGCTGCCCGCGCCGCTGGACCTGCGCGGGCTGGGGGTCATCGCCGGCATCGACCGCCCGGAGCTGCACTACTCCCGTCACGTGGCCCACACCTCCCGCTACCTCAACGCCGCGGAGACCGCCAAGGCCGCGGACGTCTTCGCCGCGACCCGGGCCCGGGACGTGCTGCTGCACCACCCCTACGACTCGTTCGCCACGAGCGTCCAGGCCTTCCTGGAACAGGCCGCCGCGGACCCGAAGGTCCAGGCCATCAAGCAGACCCTGTACCGGACCTCGGGCGACTCCCCCATCGTGGACGCGCTCATCGACGCCGCCGAGGCCGGCAAGCAGGTGCTGGCGCTCGTGGAGATCAAGGCCCGGTTCGACGAGCAGGCCAACATCTCCTGGGCCCGGAAGCTCGAGCAGGCCGGGGTGCACGTGGTCTACGGCATCGTGGGGCTGAAGACCCACTGCAAGCTCTCCCTCGTGGTCCGCCAGGAGGAGCACGGGTTGCGCCGGTACGTGCACATCGGCACCGGCAACTACCACCCCTCCACCGCGCGCTTCTACGAGGACCTGGGGCTGCTCACCTGCGACCCGGAGGTCGGGGAGGACGTCTCCCGGCTGTTCAACCAGCTCTCCGGATACGCGCCCAAGACCACCTTCCAGCGCCTGCTCGTGGCGCCGCGCTCGGTGCGCTCCGGGCTCATCGACCTGGTCGAGGCCGAGATCCGCCACCACCGGGACGGCCGGCCGGCCCGGATCCAGGTCAAGTGCAACTCAATCGTGGACGAGGCCGTGATCGACGCCCTCTACCGGGCGTCGCAGGCCGGGGTGCCCGTCGACGTGGTGGTCCGCGGGATCTGCGCCCTGCGCCCCGGGGTGCCGGGGCTGAGCGAGAACATCCGGGTCCGCTCGGTGCTGGGCCGGTTCCTGGAGCACTCTCGGGTCTTCGCCTTCTGCAACGCCGGCGAGCCCCTGGTGTACATCGGGTCGGCGGACATGATGCACCGCAACCTGGACCGCCGGGTGGAGACCCTGGTGCGGATCACGGACCCCCACCAGGCGGAAGCGCTCGTGCGGCTGCTGGCCCGCTACGTCTCGGACGCCACGGCCAGCTGGCACCTGGACGCCGAGGGCGTGTGGACCCGCCACCACCGGGACGCCGAGGGGAACCCGCTCGTGGACCTCCAGGACCACCTCCTGCGCAGCCGGGCCCTCGGCCGGCCCACGATCTAGTTGTACCTGGTCATGAGGTTGGTCGCAGACGGCTGACGGGTGGGTGGCCTCCGAGTGCGCTGTGACGTCTGTCAGTGTTGTAGTGCTCGATCCACGGGGCAAGAGCGGCGGCGCGTTCGTCGTTGCTGGTGAAGACCCGGCGGTAGGCCCACTCGGTGGCCAGGGTGCGGTTGAACCGCTCGACCTTGCCGTTCTGCCAGGGGCAGTGCGGGCGGATGAACACCTGCTTGGCACCCAGCCCCGCCACGACCGCGCGCAACGACTTCCGGTAGGCCCAGGCGTTGTCGGTCATCACCCGCTCGATCCGGGGAATCCCATGGTCTGCGAAATAGGCCGCGGACCGGGCCAGGAACCCCGCACAGGTAGTGCCTTTCTCGTCTGTGAGGATCTCCGAATACGCCAACCTCGAGTGGTCATCGATCATCGAGTGCACGTAGTCGAAGCCGACCCGGGTGCTGCGGTCACGGGTGATGCTGCAGGCGCCACGCCCGTGGGCCCGCCACCCGCCGCCATCGGGAATCCGCCCGAGCTTCTTGACGTCCATGTGCACCAGCTCTCCCGGGCGGTCCCGTTCGTAGCGCACCGCGGTGGCCTTCGAGGCCCGGATGAGTGCCCCAGTGAGCCGGTCCAGCTCGCGCAGATACGGCACCTGGTGGCGGCGCAGGATCCGCCCCACCGTCCTGGGCGCCAGCTCGAGTTCAGGACCGATCCAGTCTTGGCCCCGCCGCTGAGTACGGCGTAGCTCGAGCACCTGCTGCTCGAGCTCGGGACTGGTGCGGGTTGGGACGGCGTGTGGGCGCGAGGAGCGGTCGTGGAGGCCGGCCTCGCCCTCTGTCTCGTAGCGAGAGATCCAGTGGGACACGCACTTGCGGGACACGCCCATGGCCGCGGCGATGTGGGCCTTGGGCATCCCGGATTGATGCCGTCTCACGATCAGGAGTCTGCCGTGAACGGTGGTGCGGGCATTACCGTGAGACATGAGAGCCTCCGTGGTGGATGTGGGCCTTCGACAAGCCACACCCCACCCGGAGGCTCTCCTCACGTCAACACCCTTCTGCTACCAACCTCATGACCGGGTACATCTAGTCGGCGGTAGCATCGTGGAGGTGCCACCCGATGGTCCGGACCGCGGGTCCCGGCACGCCCGTGCACCACGGACAGGGGACGAAAGAGGGGCCATGCCCAGGACCGCAGAGAAGACCGCCGAGCAGAGCACGGACGAGAGCACGGACCGGACGGGCGCGAGGGCCGGCACGAAGACCGCCGCCGGGAGCAGGCGGCCCGCCGACGTGCTCGCGGCCGGGTGCCTGTGCTGGCGCCGGACGGGCGGCGGCCTGGAGGTCCTGCTCATCCACCGGCCGCGCTACGACGACTGGTCCTTCCCCAAGGGCAAGCAGGACGACGGCGAGACGCTGCCCGAGACCGCCCACCGGGAGGTCAGCGAGGAGATCGGCCTGCTCCCGCGCCTGGGGGTGCCCCTGCCCACGATCCGCTACGACGTCAAGGACGGCAGCAAGGACGTGCACTACTGGGCCGCGGAGTTCGGTCCCGGCGCCCGGCCCGAGCCCGACGGCCGCGAGGTCGACGCGGTCCGCTGGGTCGGGCCCGACGAGGCGCACCGGATGCTGACCAACCCCTCCGACCGGGAGCCGCTGGCGGCCCTCGTGGACCTGCACGAGCGCGGGGATCTCGCCACCCGCCCGGCGATCGTCGTGCGCCACGCCAAGGCGAAGCCGCGCTCGGCCTGGTCCCGGGCCGAGGGCGACCGGCCGCTGGCCGCGACCGGCAGGCGGCAGGCCCTCGCCGTGACCCGGCTGCTCCGGGCGTGGTCCCCCGAGCGGGTGCTCACCTCCCCCTGGCTGCGCTGCCTGTCCACCGTGGTGCCGTACGCGCGGAAGGCCGGCGTCCCCGTGCGGGAACGCCCGCAGCTCACGGAGGCCGCCCACAAGCGCCACCCCAAGAAGGCGGCCGCCGTGGCCCAGACCATGTTCGACAAGGACACGCCCGTGGCGCTGTGCACGCACCGCCCGGTGCTGCCCACCGTCCTCAAGGTCATCGCCCGGCACGCGAGCCCCGAGCTCGCCGCGCTGCTCCCGGCCAAGGACCCGTACCTGTCCCCCGGCGAGATGATCGTGCTCCAGGTCTCCCGCCGGCACCGCCGGCGGGTGGTCTCCGTGGAGCTCGTGAAACCCTTCGACGACTGACGTCCGGAGGAGCATCCTCCGCCCCGGCGACCCGCGACCCATGACCTGCGGCGCACCGTCCCGGCACCGACGACCCGCCACGGACGACCCGCCACGAACCTCCCAGCCACGATCCTTCCCGAGGAGCCCCGCATGACCTCACCCGACCCCGTGCCCGCCCCGGTGCCGACGCCCTACGAGGACCTCCTGCGCGAGGTCCTCGAACAGGGCGCGCACAAGTCCGACCGCACGGGCACCGGGACGCGCAGCGTCTTCGGGCGCCAGATCCGCTTCGACCTGGCGGAGTCCTTCCCGCTGCTGACCACGAAGCGCGTGCACTTCAGGTCGCTGGCCCTCGAGCTGCTGTGGTTCCTGCGCGGGGACTCGAACGTGCGGTGGCTGCAGGAGCGCGGCGTGTCCATCTGGGACGAGTGGGCGGACCAGGACGGGGAGCTCGGACCGGTCTACGGCGTGCAGTGGAGGTCCTGGCCCACCGCCGACGGCGGGTCGGTCGACCAGATCGCCAAGGTCGTGGAGCAGATCCGCACGAACCCCGACTCACGGCGCCACGTGGTGACCGCGTGGAACCCCGCCGAGGTGGACGAGATGGCCCTGCCGCCGTGCCACGCCCTGTTCCAGTTCTACGTCGAGCCCCGGGAGGACGGGCCGGGCCGGCTGTCCTGCCAGCTCTACCAGCGCTCCGCGGACATGTTCCTGGGCGTGCCCTTCAACATCGCCTCCTACGCCCTGCTCACCGTGATGATCGCCCAGCAGACGGACCTCGAGCCCGGGGAGTTCGTCTGGACCGGCGGGGACTGCCACGTCTACGACAACCACGTGGCGCAGGTCCGCGAGCAGCTCTCCCGGAAGCCCTACCCCTATCCGCGGCTGCGGCTCGCCCGGCGTCCGGCCAGCGTCTTCGACTACGAGTTCGAGGACTTCGAGGTCCTCGACTACCGCCACCACCCGGCGATCAAGGCCCCGGTGGCCGTATGACCGGCGCGCCGGACCGGGCCCGCCCGTCCGCCCCCACCGGGACGGTGGGGGCGATCTGGGCGCAGACGGCCGACGGCGTCATCGGCCGCGCCGGGGCGATGCCGTGGTCGCTGCCGGAGGACATGGCCTTCTTCCGGAGCACGACGACCGGCCACCCCGTGATCATGGGCCGTCGCACCTGGGAATCCTTCCCGGAGCGCTTCCGGCCCCTGCCCGGGCGGACCAACATCGTCATCACCTCCTCCCCCGAGCGGGTGGACCGGGACGCGGCTCCCGGCGCGGTGCTGACGGCGTCCTCGTACGCCGAGGCCGTGCGCCTCGCCCGGACGAGCCCGGGCGCGGAGCGCATCTGGGTGATCGGCGGCGGCGAGGTCTACCGGCAGGCCCTCGAGGACGCCGAGCACCCCGTGACGGAGGCGCTCGTGACCGTCATCGATCTCGGCACCGACGGTGACACGCACGCCCCGGAGCTCGACGACGCGTGGGCCACCGAGCCGGTCGTGGGCCCGTCGGTGTCCCGCACCGGCCTGCGCTACCGGATCGACCGGCGCACGCGCGACCGGGGCGGGCCCGGCGGAGCGGCGGCGGTACCGGTGACCCGGCGGCTCCGGTAGCGTGAGCTGCACCACGACCAGGAGGAACACCGTGACCGATCGGCACCCCGACCCCACGATCCGGGACGACGAGCAGCTGCGCGTCGTGAAGAACACGGACCTCGACCGCTACGAGCTGTGGCGGGGGGAGCAGTTCATCGGCTTCGAGGGCTTCCAGGACCACGAGGACGGCACGGTCGAGCTCCAGCACACCATCATCGGTGAGCAGTTCGGCCGGCAGGGCTACGCACGCACCCTCGTCACGCTCCTGCTCGACGGCTTCCGGGAGCAGGGCGTCACGGTGCGCCCCACGTGCACCTACGTCCAGGACTACCTCCACCGCTTCCCGCAGTACGGGGACCTGGTGATGCCCGGCCTCGAGCTGCCGCCGGCGCAGAAGGTGAAGGAGAAGCGGCGGCGCTGGGCCCTCCACCGCGCCCAGTAGACTGGGGGCCATGACTTTTCGCTCGGGTGATTCGGTAGGGTTCGTCGGCTGGCGGGGCATGGTGGGCTCCGTGCTCATGCAGCGCATGCAGGAGGAGGGGGACTTCGGGGGGATCACCCCGGTGTTCTTCTCCACCTCCAGCGCCGGCCGCCCCGCCCCGTCGTTCGCCGGGGACGCCGGCACGCTCCAGGACGCCTACGACTTCGAGACCCTGGCGAAGCTGCCGATCATCGTCACCGCCCAGGGCGGGGACTACACCAAGGACGTGCACGGGAAGCTGCGCGCCGCCGGCTGGGACGGGCTGTGGATCGACGCCGCCTCGACCCTGCGGATGAACGACGACGCGATCATCGTCCTCGACCCCGTCAACCGGGACGTCATCGACCGCGGTCTCGCGAGCGGCGTGAAGGACTTCGTGGGCGGCAACTGCACGGTCTCCTGCCTGCTCGTGGGGCTCGGCGGGCTGTTCCGCAACGACCTCGTGGAGTGGGCCACGTCGATGACCTACCAGGCCGCCTCGGGCGGCGGGGCCCGGCACATGCGCGAGGTGCTGGCGCAGTTCGGCGACCTCCACGGGGTCGTCGCGGACGAGCTGGCCGACCCCGCCTCCGCGATCCTGGACATCGACCGCAACGTGCTCGCCGCCCAGCGCGGCGACGCCCTCGACACCTCGATGTTCGGCGCGCCCCTGTCCGGCTCCCTCATCCCCTGGATCGACGCCGACCTCGGCAACGGGCAGTCCCGCGAGGAGTGGAAGTCCGCGGCCGAGACCAACAAGATCCTGGGCCGCACGGACCGTTACGCCCAGGACTGGGTGCCCATGGACGGGCTGTGCGTGCGGATCGCCACGATGCGCTCGCACTCCCAGGCCCTCACCATCAAGCTGCGGGAGGACCTGCCCGTGGACGAGATCGAGCGGATCATCGACGCCGACAACGAGTGGGCCACCGTGGTGCCCAACACCAAGGAGGACTCGATGAGGGACCTCACCCCCGTTGCGACCTCCGGCACCCTTGACATCCCCGTGGGCCGGATCCGGAAGCTCACCATGGGCCCGGGCTACATCAGCGCCTTCACCATCGGCGACCAGTTGCTGTGGGGCGCGGCCGAGCCGCTGCGCCGCATGCTGCGCATCGCCACCGGCACCCTGTAGCCGGTGGAGGACACCTCGATCCCGCCGGGGCTGTCGCTCGACGCGGGGGACGCGCGCCCGCCCTCCGAGCAGCTCAGGCACCGGGTGCAGCAGGGCCGCGCGGACGGCACCCTGCCCGCGGGCACCCGGCTCCCACCGGTGCGGCGGCTCGCCGAGGCGCTCGGCCTCGCGGCCGGCACCGTGGCCAAGGCCTACCGTGAGCTGGAGGCCGCCGGGGTCATCGAGACGCGGGGCCGTCAGGGCAGTTTCGTGCGCGCCGCGGACCGGACCGAGGAGCTGGCGGTGCGGGCCGCCCGTCGCTACGTGCACGAGATCGCGGACCTCGGGCTCTCGGCCGAGCAGGCCCTGGAGCTGGTGGCCGCGCAGCTGGGCCGCGCCCGCTGACCGGGAGGACCGGCCCGGACAGCTGATCGGGGCCCGGGCCCCGGTTCCACGCCCTCGGGACCCCCGGTGCGGCGGCCCCCCAGTGCGGCAGATCCCCAGTGCGGCAGATCCCCAGTGCGGCAGATCCCCAGTGCGGCAGATCCCCAGTGCGGCAGATCCCCGGTGCGCCAGATCCCCGGTGCGCCAAATCCCCGGCAGGAAGTTCCCCGGGTCCCGGCTCAGGTCCCTGGGGTCCGCAGGTGCCGGGGACCCGGCACGAGGTTGCCCGGCCCCGCGAGGGCCCGGCGGTGACGCCCCTCGGCCGTGCGGGCGAGCCACCACCGCCATCCACGCATCACCTGGCCCTTCGCCCACTGGTTGAGCCGGTGCGCCCAGTGGAACTCGGTGCCCCAGATGCCGAGCCCCAGGAAGATGGCCAGCCACCCCGGGCCCGGCGTCACGAGCATGATGAGCCCCGCCAGCACGAAGATGCCCCCGAGGACCGTCACGAGCGTCCGGTAGGCCACGAACAGCAGGGGGTGGCCGCGCGACCAGCGGCGCAGCCGGCCCAGGGCCTGCCGTACCCGGCTGTCGGAGCTCTCCCCCTGGGCGATCTCCTCCTCGAGGCTGCTCACGGCCGCCGCCTCAGACCGCCGTGCCCACGATGACGGGCTCGGCGACGAGGTCCACCCCGTAGACGGTCGCGACGCCGTCGCGCACCGTCCGGGCCAGCGCCATGAGGTCCTGGGCGGTGGCGCCGCCGCGGTTGGTCAGGGCGAGCGTGTGCTTGGTCGACAGCGAGGCGCGGCCCCCGGCGACCGCGGCGCCGTCGAGGTCCAGGAGCTCGTTGCGGGTCCCGGGCAGGCCGAAGCCCTTGCCGAAGCCCGCGTGGTCGATGAGCCACGCGGCCGAGAGCTTGACCCGGTCCTCGACCGGGCGCCCCGCGGCGTCCACCACGGGGAAGCGTGGGGCGTCGGCGGGCAGCCGCTCCCCCAGCGCGTCCGCCCGGAGGATGGGGTTCGTGAAGAACGATCCGGTGCTGTAGGTGTCGCGGTCGTCCGGGTCGAGGACCATGCCCTTGCCCGCGCGCAGGGCCAGGACGGTCTCCCGCACCCGCGCCAGCGGGGCGCGCTCCCCCACCTGGACACCGAGCCGGCGGGCGAGCTCGCCGTAGCGCACCGGGGCGCTCTCGGTGCCGTGCTCGAGCCGGAACCGCACCGCGAGCACCACGTGGCGCGGCGAGCCGGCCACCGTGCTGCGCTTGAGGGCCGAGTCCCGGTAGGAGAACGCCAGGTCGGCGGGGGCGAACTCCCGCACGCGCCGCTCCTGGCGGTCCCAGACCCGCACCAGTTCGACGGTCTGGGCCACCTCCTGGCCGTAGGCCCCCACGTTCTGCACCGGGGTGGCGCCCGTGGTGCCGGGGATCCCGGACAGGGCCTCGATGCCCACCAGCTCTTCGGCCACGGCCTGCGCGACCAGCTCGTCCCACGAGTGGCCGGCCTGGACCTCCAGGAGGGCGGTGCCGGGATCGTCGGCGAGGACCTCGACGCCTCGCGAGAGCACGTGCACCACGGTGCCCGCGAACCCGGCGTCGGCCGCGATGAGGTTGGAGCCGCCCCCGACCACGAGCACGTCCCGCCCCGCGGCGTCGGCCGCCGCGACGGCGTCGACGACCGCCTGCTCGGACTCCGCCCGCACGTAGTCGTGGGCGGGCCCGCCCACGGCGGCGGTCGTGAGGTCTGCGATGCGAGGGGAGGTCATGGCGAGCAGTTTATCGGGCGGCCCGCGGCGCCCCGGCCGGGACTCACGCCAGCCGCACCACGGCCTGGGCCTTGACCAGCACCTTCAGCGGAGCGGCGGTCGCCGGGTCGGCTCCCTCGGTGGCGAGGTCGGGGGCGGTCACCGTGAGGTCGACGCGCACGGTGCGGGCGTCGTCGTCGAGGGCGCCGATCTTCCCGGAGACCGTGAGGGCCGTGGAGGCCTCGACCGCGGTCCCGAACCGGTTGGGGACGACCACCGGCTTGGTGAAGCGCGTCTGGTAGTCGACCACCGCGCCCGGGTCGCCGACCCAGTCGGTCACGAGCTGCACGGCGGCGCCCATCGTGAGCATCCCGTGGGCGATGACGTCGGGCAGGTCCACGGAGCGGGCGAACTCCTCGTTCCAGTGGATCGGGTTGAGGTCCCCGGAGGCCCCCGCGTACCGGACCAGGTCCGCGCGGGAGAGCTCGATGCGGCGCTGCCCGATCTCCTGGCCCTTCTCGAGGCTGTCGAAGGCGATGCTCACGGTCACTGGTCCTCTCCTCGCACAAGCAGGGACGACACCGCGGTGGCGACGTGCTCGCCGTCCGCGGCGCGGATCTCGGCGCGGGACGTCACCATCGCGCCGGAGCCCATGGCCCGGACCTGGTCCACGTGCAGCTCGGCCACGAGCTCGTCCCCGGCGACGATCGGGCGGCGGTGGGTGAAGCGCTGGTCGGCGTGGACCACGCGCGAGAAGTCGATGCCGGCCTCGGGGTCGGCGATCAGCGCGGCGTCGGCGCGCTGGGCCACCACGATCGCGAAGGTGGGGGGCGCCACGAGGTCGGCGTGGCCGAGGGACCGGGCCGCCTCGACGTCGTGGTGTGCGGGGTGGCCGGCCTGGACGGCGCGGGCGAAGTCGCGGATCGCCTCCCGTCCGACGCTGTAGGGCTCGGCCGGCGGGTAGGTCCGCCCGACGAGATCGGGATTCACGGGCATGGCAGCTCCTCGCTGGACGGGCCGCGCACAGGCGGCGGGACCCGGCCAGTCTACGGCGGCGGGCGCCGCGGTCGCCCTGCGTGGCTCCGGGGGGACGACAAAAGCCCGTGACCGGAAGGTCACGGGCTTTTCGCCGTAGCGGTGGACGGGCTCGATCCGTCGACCTCACGATTATGAGTCGTGCGCTCTAACCAGCTGAGCTACACCGCCAGAGGGATGGGACACCGCGGCTGACGGCCTTGACGGCCGGGCCACGGGATCTCATCACGAGAGCCCCGACCGGGAATCGATCCCGGGACCTCCATCTTACCAAGATGGCGCTCTACCACTGAGCTATCGGGGCAACGACGAAGACTCTACCAGCAGGTTTCGGCAGAACCAAAATCGCCGGACACCCCCGTCCGGGACTCCCGGGGCCGTCCCGTCGCCCCTGGTCGGGAGCGGATTCCGGGCCCGGCGGCGCCGTTCCCGCCCGCCGGTGCCCCGGCCCGGGGGCAGGCGCGGCGGACCCCGGCGCTCAGTCGTCCAGGTCGTCGTCCCGGTCGTCGTCCAGGTCGTCGCCCCGGTCGTCGTCCCGGTCGTCGTCGAGGGGGGCGGGCTGCACGGGCAGCGGGACCTGCGCCGGCGGAGCGGGGACGGGTGCGGCCGGCGGGACGGGGTCGGGTGCCACCGGCGGAGCGGGCGGGGCCGGCGGCTGCTCGACGGGCGGGACCGGCGCGCCGGAGTCCCGTCCGTCCCCGGCGCCCGTCCCCGGGGCGTCCTCCCCCGCGCCCGCGGGGCCGGTGGAGGACGGTGACGACGACGGGTCCTCGGCGCGCCGGACGGTGCCGGGCGACGGGTCCGGCACCGGGGTGCCGCTCACGGAGACGCCGTCGCGCACGACCTCCACGCGGTCCGTGCCGCTCGCCGCGTTCCACAGCAGCAGCGCCAGTCCCGCGACGACCAGGAGGGAGACTGCCGACCAGAGGATCCTCATGCCCCCCAGTGTCCCGGAACCGGTTGAGGGGGGCATGAGAACATGAGAGCCCTCTCAGGAACGCAGCCCGTCGAGCAGGTCCTGGGCCACGCCCCGCCCCTGCGGGCGGAACGCGTAGACGCAGGCGAGCCGCAGCCGGGTCGCCTCGGCGTGGAGGGCGAGGCGTGCGGGGTCGGCGCCCAGTGCCCGGGACACCACGGTGACGGCCTCCTGTCCCGCCGCCCGCAGCGCGGGGTCGAGCAGGCCCTGCGCCGCCCGCAGCTCCAGGTGCACGGAGAGGTTCGCGAGGTCCAGTTCGGGCTCGCCGAGCGCCGCGGTGTCGAAGTCCAGCAGCCCGAGCCGCGCGCCGTCGAAGAGCAGCTGCTTGTCGTGCAGGTCCCGGTGCAGGACGACCCTGGTCCGCCGGGCGGCGGGCAGGGCGGAGAGCTCCTCCCCGATCCGCCGAGCCAGTTCCGCGGCCGCCCCCGGCGGGGCCTCGAGCAGACCGGGGAACGCCTCGAGGTGACCGGCCCAGCGGGCCAGCGTGCGGGCCTCGTCCTCGGCGGCGTGCTCCGGCAGCTCCACGCCCGGCACGGCGGTGGCCAGGGCCGGCCAGCACCGCGCCCACTGCTCCCAGGCTGCACGGTACGCGTCCGCCTGCCCGGCCGCGCCCAGCTCGTGCAGACTCCGGCCGGGCAGCACGGAGAACTCCACCCGGTCCTCGGCCCGGGCCAGGACCGCGGGCACGGCGAAGCCCGCCGCCGCGCCGAGTCCGTGCAGCCGGTCGGACCGCTCGGCGACCCGCGGCGCCCGGCCGCGGGCGAGGAACTTGACGAAGCGGTCCGGGGTCCCGACCACGGCCCGGCGGCGGTGCCGGTGCACGACCACCCGGCCGCCCGCCTCGACCGCGGCGCCGAGTCCCGGCAGGCGGGGATCCTCGCCGTGGGGCAGGACGCGGACGGTCCACGACCGTCCCGGACCGGGGGTCGCCTCGCCCGCCCGGACGCGTCCGTGCTCGTCCTCGAGCTCGAGCACGATCCGAAGGCAGTCCGCGGGCCAGGCGCGGCGCACCCGCAGCGGACGTCCGTCGGCGTCCGGCACGCTCTCCGGGATCCGCGCCGGGCCGGCCTCCCGGACGTGCGCCGGGTGGGCGTCCGGGGCGCGCGCCGGGTCGGCTCCTGCGCCCACCTGGCCGGCGTCCGGGACGTGCACCCGGTCCGCGCCGGCGCGCATCCGACCGGTGCGGGCGGCGCCCAGCACCACGGACGGCGCGGCCACCGGCGCCCGCCCCGCCTGCGCCATCAGCCGCTCGGCGAGCGTGAGCCGCTGGTCCGTGCGCTCCCGCCAGTCGGCGGCGGTCGAGCGGAACGGCTCCATGCTGCGGGCCAGGACGTGGAACGCGGCCCAGGCCAGGATCTCGGACCACGGCGGGAGCGCCGCCCCGGACCCGTACCCGCGCAGCAGGGCGCCGGTCAGGGGGAGCTCGTCCGGTCCGGCGAGGGCCTGCCCGGCGCCCGTCCCGAGGGGCTCGGCGGCGAGGAGCTCGACGGCGAGGAACCCGCCGAGGTCGTCGGCCGCCGCGCCGGTGCGCACCCGGTCGAGGTCGGCGAGGCGCAGCTCCGGCGCCCCCGGGCGCCGGGTGCGGCGCACGAGCACCTGGTCCGCGGAGAAGTCCCCGTGGAGCAGGCGGGCCGCTGCTCCGGCACGGCCCGCGAGGGCCTCGGCGACCGCCCGGCCGGCGTCGGCGCAGCGCGCGGCCGACCGCGGGTCGAGGGCCGCCAGGTCGGCGGCCAGGGATTGCAGCTTCCGGTCCACGTCGAGAGGGGCGCCGACCCGTGCGGAGCCGAGGAGCGACGGGCCGCGCACGTGCAGCTCCGCCAGGGCGGCGCCCGCGGCGGCGGCGGCGGCGAGCACGGGCCCGCCGTGGCCGGGTCCGTCCGGGGCGGCGGCGTGGGCCGCGAGGTCCCCGTCACCGAACCACGGGTACTGCAGCACGTGCGGTGACACCGGGAGGCCCGGGACGGGCACCGGGGCGAGCACCCGGAGCCCGGCGGCGGCGAGCCGGGTCAGCAGCAGCGGGTCCGCCGGGGCGGGACCGGCGGTGAGCTTCGTGACCGGACCGGGCCCGTCGTCGTCGGGGCCCGTGAGGACCGCACGGCGGCGGGGGTTGTAGCGCAGCAGCCGGGCGGGGTCCCCCGGCCGCCCGAGCCCGGCGGCCTGTTCCGGCCCGAGCACGGCGAGCGCGCCCCGCAGTGCGGGGTCCGTGCCGACCGTCCCCACCGCCAGGCGGTGACCGGTCCGTCCCGGCAGGTCCGCGACGAGAACGGGCGCGGCGCGGCCGTGCTCCTCGCGCGCGGCGCGGTCCAGGACCTTCTCGAGCTTGTCCCGCCCGTTCCCGGCGGGGGCGTAGGCCGCGACCCAGTGCACCGAACCCGTGGTTCCGACGTCCACGCGGGCCACGACCGAGACGCCGGGCTTGTAGCGCAGGTGGCTGGTGCGGAGCGGGCCGCCCAGCTCGTGGCCGAAGAGCTCGGTGAGCCGGCCGGGGTCGAGGACCGTGGCGAGCGCGGGCAGGCTCTCCCAGGAGTCCGGCAGGGGCGACGTCACGACCGGACCTCCCGGCGGTCCTGCGCCCGCTGCTGCTCGACCCACGCGGCGAACACGCCGTCCGGCCGGGCGAGCAGCTCCTCGGGGGCTCCGTCGAGCAGCACGCGCCCGTCCTGGACCCACAGCACGCGGTCGGCGGCGAGCGCCAGGGCGGCGTCGTGGGTCACCGCGAGGGACGTGCGGCCGTGGACGAGACGGCCGACGGCGTCCAGCACGTCCCCGGCGGACCGGGGGTCCAGCCCGGTGGTGGCCTCGTCGAGCAGCACGACCGGCGCGTCCCGCAGCAGGGCGCGCGCGATGGCGAGCCGCTGGCGCTGCCCGCCCGAGACCGTCGCGCCGCGCTCACCCACCGGGGTGTCGTAGCCCTGTGGGAAGGACAGCACGAACTCGTGGGCCTGGGCCGCGGCCGCGGCGGCCTCGACCTCGGCGTCGGTGGCGCCCGGGCGGCCGAGCCGGATGTTCTCCCGCACGGTGCCGTGGAACAGGACGGAGTCCTGCAGCAGCAGGGCCGTGCTGCCGCGCACCGTGCCGAGGCTGAGGCCCCGCAGGTCGTGGCCGTCGAGGGTCACCGAGCCGGCGACCGGGTCCATCATCCGCACCAGCAGGGAGACGAGGGTCGACTTCCCGGACCCGGAGGGGCCGACGACGGCGACGTGCTGGCCGGCCGGGACGACGAGGTCGACGTCGTGCAGCACGGTGCGCCCGCCGCTGCCCGGGTCTCCGTAGGCGGCGTCGACGTGGTGGAAGGCGATCTCCCCGCGCACCCGCGGCAGGACCAGGGCGTCCGGGGCCTCGCGCACGTCCACGGGCTCCTCCACGAGGTCGGCCACCCGTTCTCCGGAGGCGGCGGCGCGGGCGATGCGCCCGGTGTACTTGGCAATGTCCCGCAGGGGCTTCATGCACGTCTTGAGGTAGGTGGTGAACAGGACGAGGTCGCCCAGGCTCATGGCCCCCTCGAGCACCCGCAGACCGCCGCCGAAGATCACGGCCGCGGTGGCCACGCCCACGATCACGTCCGTGGCCCGCTCGAGCGCGGCGGCCAGACGACGGGACTGCACGCCCTGGGTGAGGGCCTGCCGGTTGGAGCGGCCGAAGGACTCGGCCAGGTGCTCCTCCAGCCCGTAGGCCTGGACCGTGCGGATCGCGCCGAGGGACTCGTGGGCGGTGTTCGCCAGGGCGCCCTCCCCCTGCCGGGTCCGGCGCGAGGCCTCGGTGATCCGCCCGGAGGTCCCGCGTCCCACGAGGAGGAAGGCCAGGATCGCCACGACCACCACGGAGGCGAGCAGCCAGTCGAGGAGGAGCATCACCGTGCACATCACCACGAGGGTGATGACGTTGGCCAGCAGCGGCAGGCCCGCGGTCACGGCCACCTCCTGGAGCCTGCCGATGTCCGAGACGAGCCGCTGGACCGTGTCCCCGGCCCGGGAGACCGAGTGGTAGCGGTCGGAGAGGGCCTGGACGTGCGCGAACACCCGTTCCCGCAGGGCGGTGGAGACCCGGGAGCCGACGAGGGCGAACGCGACCGTGGCGAGGTAGTTGGCGAGCGCGCGGAAGCCGACCACCGCGATCGTGGCCAGGCCGGCGGCCAGGAGCAGCTGCCACGAGGCCTCCGGGATCCACGGGTCGACGTTGTCGGCGCCGAGGGTGAGGGAGATCGCGTCGACGACGATCTTCAGCGGCCAGGGCTCCAGCACGCGGAAGGCCACCTCGGCCAGCAGCACCACGATGCCCCCCGCGGCGAGCAGACGGTGCTCGCGCAGGTGCGGGGCGAGCAGCCCGAGGGTGCGGCGCAGGGCCCGGCGGTCGAGCCGCTGCCCGCCGCTCACCGCGGCGCTCCCGCGGGAGCCGGGCGCGGCGCGGCGCTCCCGCCCGGCCGCGTGCCGGTGAGGTCCGTGCCGGCGACGTCCGTGCCGGCGAGATCCGTGCCGGCGAGGATGCCGTCGAGCACCGCGGTCCAGGAGCGCCGGGCGACCGCGTCGTGACGGCCGGCGCGCCCCATGGCACGCCGCCGCTCGGGATCGGCCACCAGCGCGTCGACGGCCCCGGCCAGCGCGGCGGGGTCCGAGGGCTCCACGAGCAGCCCGGTGACCCCGTCCTCGACGGCGGCCGGGACCTGGCCCACGCGGGAGGCCACGACCGGCAGGGCCGCGGCGGCGTACTCGTAGATCTTCAGCGGCGAGAAGTACTGGTCCGCGGCGTGCCGCGTGGCGGGATAGGGCGCGACCGCCACGGCGCAGTCGGCCAGCAGCTCCGGCACCTCGGCGGGGGCCACCGCGCCCGTGAACTCGACCTCGACGCCCAGCGCGCCGGCCAGCTCCTCGAGGGACGCCCGCTGGGGGCCGTCCCCCACCACGCGCAGGCGCCACTCGGCGCCGGCCGCCGCGCGGGCGCGGAGCAGGTGCTCCACACCGTGCCAGGGCTTGAGCGTGCCGACGAACACGACCACCGGCGGCACGGGGTCCGGTCCCCGGCCGGCCGAGTCACGGCACGGAGGAATGCGCTCCACGTTCACGCCGTTGGGGGCGACCAGGACCCGGCCGGCGGGTCCGCCGGTGGCGGCCACGGTCCGCTCCACCCAGCGGGCGACCGGCTCGGAGACGCAGGCCGTGCGCTCGGCGGCGGCGACCTGAGCGGCGAGCGCGGCGCGGGCGGCGGCCTCGTCCACGAGGTCGCGGTGGGTCCGCTGCTCGTCGATGAGGGGGGCGTTGACCTCGAGGACGCCCGGGACGCCCAGCGCCCCGGTGATCCCGGCGAGGGCGGCCGAGAACAGGGAGTACCGCTCGTGGACCGCGTCGGCGCCGTCGGCGACGACCCGCTCCGCGATCCGGCGGGCGGCGTCCGCCTGGGCCCGCTCCCGGGCGGCGACGCGGGCAACGCGCCCGGGGGCGGGCCCGGAGGGGGCCGCCGGCACCGGGACGTGGACGACCGGGACGTCGGCGAGGTCGGCGGGGACGTCGTCGCCGACGCGGGTGGCGTAGAGGCGGACCTCGGCGCCGCGGGCCCGCCAGGCGCGCAGGATCTCCTGGACGTGGACGGAGGCGCCCTTCGTGCCGAACATGGGGACGCCGGGGTCGGCGCAGACGTAGGCGAGGCGCATCAGCGGTCGGCTCCTTCGGTGACCGGGACGAGGCCCGGGGCGGGGACCGGGACGGGGGCGGGGACGGGGGCGGGGACGGAGACCGGGACGAGGCCGGGGACGGGGTCCGGGGCCTGGGCCGGGTGCCGGCCGGGGTCCGACAGGGCCGGAACCGGCGGGGGCAGCAGCGCCCGCAGCGCGGCGGCCTGGCCGGCGGAGTCGTGGTCCCGGGCGACGAGCGCGCGGGCGGCACGGGCGGCACCCACCCGGTCGAAGCCGGGGTCGGCGACCGCGGCGAGCGCGCCGAGGAGGGCGTCGTCGTCGTCGGCGGGCACGAGGATCCCGGTGCGCGGCGCCGCGGTGCGGACCACTTCGGGGATGCCGGTGACGTCGCTCGCGATCACGGGCACGCCCATGGCCATCGCCTCGAGCAGCACGGTGGGCAGGCCGTCGGCGTTGCCGTCGGCGCCCACCGTGCACGGGGCCACGAACACGTCCGCGGCGCGCAGCAGCCGCCCGAGCTCGGCCTGGGTGCGGGGCCCCACCAGCTCGACGACGTCCTCGGCGCCGAGCTCCGCCATCAGGGCGCGCAACGGCCGGTCCAGCTCACCGGCGCCGGCGATGGTGACGGACAGCCGTCCGCCGCGGTCCCGGTACCGGGCGGCCGCCCGCACGAGGCGGTCGAAGCCCTTCTTCTCCACGAGCCGCCCCACCGCCACGACCCGCAGGACCTCCCCCACGGGCGCGGGGTCCCGGTAGGGGAAGCGGGCGAGCTCGAGGCCGTTGCGCACGAGCCGCAGCCGGTGCGCCTGCGCGGGGAACGCCGCCGCCAGGTGCCGCCGGTTGTACGCGGAGATCGCCACCACGTGGTCCGCCCGCTCAAGGGTGCGGCGCAGCCGGGCGGGGTCCACGGACTCGTGGAAGATGTCCTTCGCGTGGGTCGTCACGGAGAACGGCACCCCGGTGAGCCGGGAGGCGATCTCGGCGACGTGCGCGGCGAGGGTCGCGAAGTGCGCGTGCAGGTGGGTGATGCCCTGCTCCACGACCCGGGTGGCCAGCGACACCCCCTGGTGGACCTCCGAGGCCTCCGTGCCGGCCAGCTCCGGCAGCAGGGCGGCGAAGCGGGGCCCGAAACCGGGGACCACCTCCGCCGCGCGGGCCAGGACCGCCCAGCCGGTGGAGGCCCGCTCGGGACGCTCCACGTGCTGGACCGGTGCCTGGACGCGGGCGAGCTCGGGGTGGAAGCGCGGGTCGGTGCTGTGCCGCAGGGCGAAGATCGTGAGGTCCTCGCCCTGGGCCTCCCGGGCCAGGACCTCGGTGACGACGAACGTCTCCGAGAAGCGGGGGTAGACCTTCAGCACGTAGCCGACGCGGTGCCCGCTCACCGGAGGCCTCTGGCCCGGACCGGCACGGCAGCCGCCGGCACCGGTGGTGGACCGGCGGGCAGGAGCCGCGCCACGAGGACGGGCACGGTGTGCAGACCGTCGAGCGCCAGGTGCCGGCGCAGCCGCACGGTGCCGACCACGCGGTGCAGCCAGCCGCTGAGCGCGGTGCTGGTGAGGGCGTCGGCGGTCAGCACGTCCACCGCGCCGTGCGCCTGGAGGGCGCGGGCGCGGATCAGCTGCTCCTGCCGGGGCCGGTCGCGGGGCACCAGGAGGGCGGGGGTGTTCGTGGTGAGGATCTCGGCGACCGAGTTGTAGCCGCCCATGGACACCACCGCGCTCGCGTCGACCACCTCCGCGAGCGCGTCGGGGACGGAGGGCAGGACGAGGGTGCCCGGCACGGCGGCGGCGCGCACCTGCTCGGCGTGCTCCTCCGGCATCTGCGGACCCGTGATCACCACGTGCCGGTGGCCGTGGGGCACCCGGGCGCGCGCGGCGGCGAGGGTCAGGCGGTGGCCGTCGGAGCCCCCGCCGGCCATGGTCAGGACGTAGGGGCGGTCCACGCCGCTCGTGCGCCGCCCGGCGGCCCTGCCGGTCGCCAGGTAGCCGGTGTGGCGGACCAGGTCGGCGAGCTCGGCCGGGATCTCGCCGGAGACCACCGGGTCGTGCACCGCACGGTCGCCGTACACCCAGATCTGGTCGTAGACGTCCCGCACGGAGTGCAGGTCCCCGAGCGCCGCCCACTCGCGGGCCGCGGCCGCGGGCTCGTCGAGGACCTCGCGCAGGCCGAGGACCACGACCGGGCCGGGGCTCCGGTCCCGCAGCCTCCGCAGCGGCTCCAGCAGCTCCCGGTCCACCCCCCAGGCGTGGCGGTCGACGACGACGAGGTGCGGGCGGAAGCCCGTGAGGGCGGCGTCCACCATCCCGGAGCGCAGGGCGGTCAGCCGGGCCATGTCCACGGAGAGGTTGCGGGGCGCGTAGCCGCCCGCCCCCTTGCGGATCCCGGGCAGCACCACCCAGTCGAAGCCCTCGGGCCGCCCGTAGGAGGTGGCGGCGTCGATGCCGGTCAGCAGCATGCCCGTCACCGGGCGCCCGGTCAGCGCCGGAAGGTGCTGGGCGAGGGTCCGGGCGAGGGCCAGGTTCCGGCGGGTGTGGCCCAGGCCCTGGGAGTCGTGCGAGTACAGCACCACCCGCAGCTCGTCGTCGCTCATCGTGTCCTCCTCGGGGGAAGGCGCCGGTGGGTCCGGCGCCGGTGCAGCTGCCGCCCACTGTGGCCGAGGGACATGATGAGAACATGAGCCGTCGATGAAAAAGCTCTCATCTGCGGGGTGGTCCCTGCCTCGCGCAGGGGCCGCCGGTCGGCATCGAGGACGCCTCGTGCAACGGCCGGTGCGCTCAGTGGCGCGGAGGACCCGAACGCCGGTCACCGGCCCCGCGCGGAGCGCGTGGTGGTGAGCCGGCCCGGCCGGGTGTCCTCCAGGGTGTGGCCATGGCCGAGTCCACCCGCCCCGGTGTCCTGGCAGACGCCCGTGCGATCGCCGCTGCCGACCCCGCCGGGCAGGCACCGCGGCCACCCTGCTCAGCTTTCCGGGCCTGCACGCCGTGGCCGCCCATCGACTCGCCCACCGCCTGTGGTCCACCCGATGGGGTCGACCCGCGGCCCAGGCCATCGCCACCGCTTCGGAAGGCCGCTGGCATCACCATCCACCCGGGTGCCGTGATCGGGCATCGGCTGTTCATCGACCACGGCAGCGAGGTCGTCATCGGGGAGACCAGCGTGATCGGCGACGACGTGACCATCGACCAGGGTGCCGGCTTCGTCGGCGACGGCACCCCGGGCCGGCGCCACGCCGTGGTCGGGGACGGGGTGCTCATCGGTTCCGGGGCCAAGGTCGTCGGCTCGGTCACGCTCGGGCCCCGGGCGAGAATCGGCGCGGGCGCCGTGGTCACTCATGATGTACCCGCCGACACCACGGTCGTGGGCATCGACGAGTGGTGAGCCCGGACCGAACCCGCTCCGTCCTGCCGGTACCGCGAGTCGTCCCCGCAGGAGAGGTCAGTCCTGGAGATCAGGTCGTGGAACGACTCTCCGGCATCACGAGCACCGAGCGGAGCCGCTCCGCTCACTTCAGTTCGATGAACAGCACCCGGGTATCCGTGGTTCCCACGTTGTGACCCACGTGGTTCTGGGCCGGCACCCACTGCACGTGGTGGGCAGCCATCTCGACCGCACGAGCAGTGCCGTTGACGGTGATCTCCCGCTGGAACGCGCTGAGGGTGACCATCACGCTGTCCCCGTGGTGATGCTCATGGGTCCTGTCGCCGGGGTGGTCCCGGTACTCCAGCACCCTTACCCGCTCGTTCTCGAGGACCACCCTGTAGAGCTGCGGGTCGGTCGTCGCCGGGTCCTGTTCCATGGTCCGCTCCCGAAAGATGCGGCTCCGGTCGCTGTGCAGCGGAGGATCGGAGCCTGAGAGCCCGAACGATACGCCTCGCCCTCGGGCAGGACAACGCCA
>NZ_BAAGPL010000017.1:0-379 GCF_054784195.1 Kocuria himachalensis | reverse complement strand
AGACAGCCCGGTGCCAGTGGGGAACCGGCGGCGACATGATGGCCGAACCAGGTGCCACCGGCACCGTGCCGACAACACCACCCCTCAGCGCTCAGCTCAGCCGGCGGTCCCCGCTCATCGGCCCAGGGTCAGACCAACCATCTGTCCGGTCGCCCGCACCGGTCCGGATCAGGGGGTGCATGTCCGTGAGAGGAACCTCGACTGCAATGCTGCCTTCGAAGGCAGTGGCCAGCAGCCGGCCTTATGCAAAAAAGGGGTGTCTGCAAAGCCCATTCTGGTCGTGAGCTCGGGAACCTCCCGTATCTCTGCGGGCCTGTCGACGGCACGTGAAAACTGACCCCGTGGCGGCAGACGAAGTTTGACCCCCTGCCGGACCCTG
>NZ_BAAGPL010000016.1:173934-177513 GCF_054784195.1 Kocuria himachalensis | reverse complement strand
AGCCCGGTCACCGAGGGCCGCTCGGCACCGGGGTACTGACAGGTCACATTCGCGTAGCGCACAGAAGACATGGTTCGAGGCCTCTTTCCCGGCAGGCACGTGCCGGACGATCCGAAGGAGAAGAGCTGCCCCCTCACGTGATGGGGGCCACAGTGATCCTAATCACCGTCGGGACGCCGCCGCCATCGGCGCGCCGTCACCCGAGGTCACCGCAGCCGGCCCCGGCGCAGCTCGGCCAGCCGGGCCAGGGCCGTGGCCAGTTCGTCCGGCGAGGCGACCCGGTGCGCGGCCAGGCTCTGCCCCGTGCCCACCTTGATGCCGAGATCGGCGGGGCCGAGCTCTCGCATCGCGTTCTCGTCCGTGACGTCGTCACCGGCGAACAGGGTGACGTCGGCGCCGGTGGCCTGCATGAACGCCGTGATGCCCTCGCCCTTCGTCGCCGAGTGCACCGAGGACTCGACCACGTGCTGGCCCGGGGTGATCTTCAGCCCCTCGAGCTGTTCGAACTGCTCGAACATCTCCTGCTCCGCCCGGGCGCACAGGGTCTGGTCCGCCATCGTGCGGGTGTGGAAGGCGGCCCCCGTCGGCTTCAGCTCCAGCCTGGACCCGGGATACCGGGCCACCTGCGCCTCCACGAGCGCGGTGGCCTGCGCCAGCAGCTCCTGCTGGGCAGGGGAGAGCTCCAGTGCGGTGTCGGCGGCCGCGTCCCCCAGGGCGTCGAGCAGCAGCTCCGCCCCGTGCGAGCCGGACAGGAGCATCCGGCCGGCCGGGTCCACCACGGAGCGCAGGAACCGCATGGGCCGCCCGGAGACGACGGCCACGTACGTGCGGTCCAGCTCGAGGAGCTCCTCGAGCGCGGACCGGGCCTCCGGCAGCGCCCGGCTGTCGTCCGGGTCGTCCGTGAACGGGGCCAGGGTGCCGTCGAAGTCGAGGGCGATCAGCAGGGTCTCGGCCTCGGCCGCCCGGGCGAGGGCGTCCTCCAGCGCCGGGCGGGTGTCGTCGTGCGGGTCCATCACCGCTCCTCCTCATCGGTCGTCCCGGGGCGGGTGCGGGCGAGATCCCGCAGGAACGCCTCCGACCAGTCGTTGACGTCGTTGCCCAGGACCTGTCGGCGCATCGAGCGCATCCGCTTCTTCGCCTCGGCCGCGGGCATGTCCTTGGCCCGCAGCATCGCGTTCTTGAGCCCGTCGATGTCGTGGGGATTGATCAGCAGCGCCTGCTTGAGCTGCTCGGCGGCCCCCGTGAACTCCGAGAGGACCAGGACCCCGGACCCGTCCGTCCTGGCCGCGACGTACTCCTTGGCCACCAGGTTCATGCCGTCCCGGAGGGAGGTCACGAGCATGACGTCGGTCGCGAGGTACAGGGCCACCATCTCCTCGAACGGGTAGCCGTGGTGCAGATAGCGGATCGCGGTGTGGGAGATGGTGTCGTGCTGGCCGTTGAGATGGCCCACGAGGCCCTCCACGTCCTCCCGGAGCTGGACGTAGGACTCCACGCGCTCCCGGGAGGGATTGGCCACCTGGACCAGCACCGACGGCCCCACCGTCAGCCTGCCGTCCTCCAGCAGCTCCCCGTAGGCCTTGATGCGGTGCAGGATGCCCTTCGTGTAGTCCAGGCGGTCGACGCCCAGGAACACGGTCTCCGGGTCGCCGAGCTCGTGGCGGATCTCCCGGGCCCGCTCCTTGACCTCCGGGCGGGAGGCCAGCTCCCGGATCGACTGCGCGTCGATGGAGATGGGGTACGCCTGCGCGTGCACGGTCCATGCGGCGTCGTCCGTGCCGAAGCGGGCCACCCCGTTCTTGAACGGCACGTCCAGGAACCGCCGCACGCAGCGCTGGAAGTTCTGGGCGTCACCGGGGCGCTGGAAGCCGATGAGGTCTGCGCCCGACAGCCCGTCGAGGACGTCCCGCCGCCAGGGCAGCTGCGCGAAGATCTCCAGGGGCGGGAACGGGATGTGGTTGAAGAAGCCGATCGTGAGGTCCGGCCGCAGCTCCCGCAGCATCTTGGGGACCAGCTGCAGCTGGTAGTCCTGCACCCACACGGTGGCGTTCTCGGCGGCGATCTCGGCCGTCCGCTCGGCGAAGCGGCGGTTGACCTGGCGATAGCTGTTCCACCACGCGCGGTGGAACTCCGGCGGCGCGATGACGTCGTGGTAGAGGGGCCACAGGGTCGCGTTGGAGAAGCCCTCGTAGTAGGCCTCCACCTCCCCGGCGGACAGCGGCACCGGGGCGAGGTGGAAGACGTCGTGGTCGAAGCGCTCCAGCGTCTCGTCTGCGGCCCCGTGCCAGCCCACCCAGGCGCCGGCGTTGCGGGCCATCACGGGGGACAGGGCGGCCACGAGCCCACCGGGGGAGCGGCGCCAGGAGGACTCCCCGTGCTCGACGACGCGCTCCACCGGCAGACGGTTGGAGACCACGACGAAGTCGTAGCCGCCCTCCTGCGGCACGTCCGTCCGTGGCTCCGGCACCTGCTCCAGATCGTCCGAGGAGGCGGTGGGGGTCTGCTCTGCAGTCACGAGATGTCCTTCCGGTAGGTCGTCGTCGTCCCGGCTCCAGTCTATTCATCAGTGTGCTCACGGTTCTGCCTGATGATCTCCTGAGTCGGCGGCCCGGGAGGGGGTCCGATAATCTGGGCGACGACACGTCCCCATCCGCCCCCCAGGATCTTTCGAAGAGGACCCATGGCCACCAGCAGCAGCACGACCCCCGACCCCCGGAACCGCGACGCCGCCCGAGAGCGGGCGCGGCAGGTCGCGGACCAGCACGCACGGCAGGACAAGCGCTCCCGCCGGATCCTGCAGCTGGGCATCCTCGCCCTGGTCCTCGTGATCGTCGCGGTGATCGGCATCGTGGTGGCGCAGAACCGCGCCCAGCAGATCCCCGAGGCCGGCCCCGTTCCCGCCAGTGCGAACCAGTGGGGCGGCACGGTGCTGACGGCCGACGGGATCCGCACGGGCGAGTCCGAGGTCGAGGAGCGCGACCTCGGTGAGGTGCCCGAGGCCCCGGAGACCCCCGACGACACCGCTGTCCCGCCGGGCGTCGAGGCCTCCGGTGACGACGAGCCCGTGCAGGTCGTGATCTTCCAGGACTTCGAGTGCGTGCACTGTGCCGACTTCGAGGCCGAGAACGCCGATGCGCTCGAAGAAGCCGTGACCTCGGGCGACATCGTCCTCGAGTACCGCAACCTGAACTTCCTCGACCGCTCCACGCCGACGCAGTACTCCTCGCGGGCCGCGGCCGCCGCCTACGAGGTGGGCAACCAGGCCTCGGCCGAGCAGTACCTCGCCTTCGTCGAGGAGATCTTCACCCACCAGGGCACCGGTGGGCTGGACGACGAGCAGCTCGTGGAGATCGCCTCCTCCCACGGCGCCGACATCGCGAGCGCGCTCGAGGAGAACACGTGGCGGCCGATGGTCAACGTGGTCTCGCAGGAGTCCCTCGCCAACGGTGTCTCGGGCACCCCGACCGTCTTCATCGACGGCGAGCGGCTCGGCAACGAGGCCTTCCAGGAGGCCCTCGACGCGGCCGTGGCGGCCAAGGAGTAGCGACCCCTCCCGCACGGAGCAGGACGACGGCGCCG
>NZ_BAAGPL010000016.1:155112-173890 GCF_054784195.1 Kocuria himachalensis | reverse complement strand
GGCGGCCAGGGATTTCTGGGTCTCCCGACGCGTCCGATATCCTGAGGGACCGGCCGCTCGGGCCGCATCCGTGCGGAGGCCCGAGGGCGGCTTCGCCTCCTTAGCTCAGCTGGCCAGAGCACCTGTCTTGTAAACAGGGGGTCACCGGTTCGAATCCGGTAGGGGGCTCCACCGGTCCGCGATGTTGCACTCGCGACCACACATGACGTCACATGTTGCGCTGAGGTCTCAGCGTGAGTTATAAGCTTGCTGATTTCCGCTTCTCGGTCGAGAGGGTGCTGCCCTCGCCCCGGATGCGCTCGAGGGCTGTGCGACGGTGAGGAGCCCGGGAGAAATCCGCGCCAGCACGGGGATCCCGAGGTCCCGGTTCCGGCGACGGCCGCGGACCCGACCGCGCGGGGACCACGCCGACGAGGGTCCGGGCACGACATGCCGCTCCGGGGATGCCACGAGACGGAACCGTGATCGTGGTGGCCCTGACCGGTGTCTTGAACCGTAACTCAGGTCACTTCTACGGTGTTCATACCTATCTCATAGGTGAGACCTCTTGCCCAGGTCTCGGAACATCTCCATCGCATGACGATCCCCATGTCGTGCCCTTTCCACAGGAGCAGCAATGAGCAATCTGCGGAGGACCCTCGTCGGTGCGGCCATGGCCGCCGCCCTCGTGGGAGGAACGGTTGCCACCCCGGCGGTCGCGGGGTATGAGGATGATAGGTCCAGGAACGGCGAGAAGAAATACGACGAGAGGCGTGGCGGGCATCGAGAGGATGACCGGCGTGGCGATCGTCATGAGGGGGACGATCGCCGCGACGGGCGAGACGATCGCCACGACGGGCGGGACGACGACAAGAAGCACGACTACGACGAGCGCGACCGGGACCGTGGCGGCCGGGACCACAAGGACCATGACAAGGACTGGGACAAGGACTGGGACAAGGACTGGGACAAGGACCGGGACAAGGACCGGGACAAGGACTGGGACAAGGACTGGGACCGCGATCGGCATGACCGGCACGATCACGACAAGAACTACGACGACACCGACCACGAGGATCACTGGTGGTACTGCGAAGAGCACGAGAAGTGGCACTTCTATGACGACGACAACTGGAAGAGCAGGAAGCACCACGACGAGATGAAGGACGAGGGCGAGCACTCGCACCAGAAGGACGGCGACGAGCACGACCACAAGCACTGAGCCGGTCGGCTGCCGGCCCGACGCGCACGGGGTGCCCGTGGGCGAGGGGCGCGGCCGCCGTCCCCAGGGCCGCTCGCCGGCCCAGGGAACGAGCGCTCCGTCCCGTGGGGGACGGAGCGCTCCCCTGTGCGGGACACCAGCCGGTGCCGGCTCCGTCGACCGGCGCCGTGAGCTCGAGGACGGCGCCGGCCCGGCGCCGCCGCATTCCGCGGACCGGGCCCTCCGGCACGGCCCGCGGGGAGCCCGGGGCGCCCGCCGGAGGAAAGCTCCGGGGACACGGGCCCGAGCCTCCGCACGTCCGGTGCCGCGCCGTGGTGATATCGGTGGACGCACGCGGGAAGAGCTGTTCCCCGTGACGTCCGTCGTCCGCGGCAGCACCCCCGGCCGCTTCGGCGCCCCCGGGCGACGGTCCCCCTGCGAGCGGACGACGCCGCGCCCGGACCGACCCTGGAGGGCACCCTGGTACCCATCGCCCGACGACGCGTGCGCCCCCTGGCCCCGGCGGCGCTGATCCTGCTGCTGCTCGGACTCCTCCTCGTGCCCGCCGGGGCGGTCCGGGCGGCGGAGGACCAGGGGGCCGAGGGCGGCCCGTACCTGGGGGCGCTGCTGGACTGGGGCACGGACACGGCGGCCGACCACGCCGAGCGTCTCGGCGCGCCGGCAGCCGTCTACGGCAGGCCCGTTCCGCTGCCGATGAGCGAGCAGGAGCAGGGCCACCTGCGGGACTACCTCTCCCAGGTCTCCGGGCAGGGCGCCCACGCCCTGCTGACCGTCCGTCCGGAGATCGCGCTGAGCCGGGTGGACGAGGCGCAGGCCGCCGTCCTGGCGGGGCAGCTGGCGGACGCCGCGGAGGGGTTCCCCGGCACGGTCTTCGTCCGCTTCGCCCCCCAGATGAACACCACCTGGGTGCCGTGGGGACAGCAGCCCCGGGCGTACACCGAGGCGTTCCGGACGGTGGCGAGCGCGCTGGACGCCGAGCTCGGGGACCCGGTCATGGTCTGGGCGCCCGCGGCCGGCACGGACTACCCCTTCCGGGACGCGTCCAGCACCCCGCCGCAGGGCGGTGAGCCGGCAGCACTGGACACGAACGGCGACGGGGTCTGGGACGAGGACGACGACCCCTACGGCCCCTACTACCCGGGCGACGACGTGGTCGACTGGGTGGGACTGGTCGCCTATCACGACGAGACCGGCACCGGGCCGACCCGCAACGTCCTGCCCGCGCCGGGAAAGTTCGGCGCCCTGCTGGGCTCCGGGGAGGACACGGGGCCTGCGGGGGAGGACGACTTCTACGCCGCGTACGCCGCCGGCCGTGAGAAACCGCTCATGGTGGAGACCGGCGCCTTCTACAGCCCGGGCACGGGCGGCCCGTCCGAACGGGACGTCAAGGAGGCCTGGTGGGACCAGGTCCTCGCGACGGCCTCCACCGGCGACCACGAGCGCGTCCGCGCGATCGTGTGGAACGAGACGGTCGAGCAGCGCGACGACGGCGCGGTGACCGTCGACTGGCGGGTCACCGCCGACCCCGGACTGGCCGCGGCCGTCGGCGAGCGGCTGCAGGACTCCGTCCTGGTCAGCGGGCCGGTCACAGCACCGGCGGAGCTCCCGGGCGCCGACCCGGCGGCGGCGGGGTCCGTGCTCGAGGGTCCGGCCGCCTGGGGTGTGGTGCTGGCCGTGCTCGCCGTGGGCCTGCTCGTCTGGCTCCTGCCGCTCCGGGGACCGGCCAGGGCGTGGGCGTACGCGGACGCCTCCCGCCGGGACGTCCGCATCGACATGCTGCGCGGAGCGGCCATCGTGTTCGTGGTCGTCAACCACGTGGGGATCACCTCCGTGTTCCAGCTGCTGACCCAGGAGACGGTCGGCGTCGTCTCGGGGGCAGAGCTGTTCGTCCTGCTCTCCGGGGCGGTCCTGGGCATGGTCCACGGACCGCGGGCGAAGGACGACCTCGGCACGGTGGTGGACCGCACCGCCTCGCGGGCGTGGAAGCTCTACGTGACCGCCCTGGTCGTGGTGCTGGCCGTCTACGGACTGAGTCTGCTGCCCTTCCTGGACGCGGGAGCCGTCACCACGTTCACGGACCAGGGGACCGGTGCCGCGGGGGCCGGGGCCGCGGGCGCCACCTACGACCTCTACTCCGGGATGGAGGGTTTCCTGCAGTTCCCCGTCCCCGCCCACCTGATCCCGTCCTTGTTCCTGCTCCAGATCGGTCCGTGGCAGTTCAACATCATGGGTCTGTACGTGATCCTGCTGCTGGCGAGCCCCCTGGTGCTGGCCGCCCTGGCGCGCGGGCGTGCGTGGCTGGTCCTGGCGGTCAGTCTGGCCCTGTACGCGGCGGGCACCGCCTTCCGGATCCGGCTGCTGCCGTCCCAGTTCGAGGACTCGTTCCCCCTGCTGGTGTGGCAGGTGCTGTTCGTCATCGGCATGACGGCCGGTCACCACCGGCAGCAGATCGTCGCCTGGTTCTCCCACCGCCGGCGGCGCCCCGCCCTCGCCGCGTGCCTCGTGCTGGCCGTCGCCTGCGCGATCTTCGCCTGGTCCAGCCCGTACCTCACCAACGCCTACGACGTCCGGCTGGCCCTGCTGCCGGAGTCGACGTTCCGGGCGGTCTACGACGCCTTCTTCGGGCGGACCTACCTGGGGATCGGCCGGCTGGTGAACGTGCTGCTCGTGGTGATCGCCGGCTACGCCGTCCTCAGCGCCTACTGGAGGCCGCTCGAGCGCGCGCTCGGGTGGTTCCTCGTCCCGCTGGGACAGGCCACGCTCTACGTGTTCATCGTGCACGTGTTCCTGATCCTGGCCGTGGCCAACGTGCCCGCCCTCCAGCAGGGGAACCTGTGGCTCAACACCGCCGCCTACGTCGTGGTCCTGGGGCTGCTGTGGGTCATGGTCCGGACCAGATTCCTGTTCCGGCTCGTCCCCCGGTGAGCTCCCGCGGGGGCCCGGCGCGGACGCTCCCGCGCAACTGCTCAGGCGCGCGACCGGTCAAGCGCGGCGGGCATCCGGCGCGGTGCGGCCCAGGGCCACCACAGTGACGTCGTCGGGGTGCCCCTGGGAGCGGGCGAAGGCGACGGCGCGGTCGACGAGCTCCGCGACGGGCAGCCTGTGGATCTCGGCGCCGACAGCCCGGTCGAGGGTCTCCTCCAGCGAGGGGAAGAAGTCGAGGAATCCGTCGCTGACCACCACCAGCGTCTCGCCCGGCTGGAGCACGGTGCTGTGCAGGTCCCACGTGTCGTCCGGGAAGACGCCCAGCGGGGGACCCGACCGCTCCAGCCGGCGGCAGCCGTCGGCGGTGAAGACGAAGGCGAGACCGTGCCCGGCGTCGACGTACTGGACCCGTCCGGTGGCCGGGTCCGGGCGGGCGGAGAACGCGGTGACGAACGCGCCGGTGTCGCACAGCAGCTCCTGCGACGCCACGGCGACCCGGGCGAAGCTCTTGTGCTGGTCGTTGAACTGGGCGGCGCCCACGAGCATCGCGCGCACGGAGGCGGCGATCAGCGCCGCCGGGATGCCCTTGCCCATGACGTCGGCCACGTGCAGCTGCAGCTGCTCGTCGTCGAGGAGGTGCCAGGCGAAGAAGTCGCCGCCGATCGCCTGGGTGGGCACGCACCGGCCGGTCAGCTGGTACCCGTCCACGCGGGGCGCCGCGCGGGGCATGAGCACCTGCAGGACCTGGGCGGCACGGTCCAGCTCGTCCTGCAGCGCCAGCTCCCGCTCCACCCAGCCGGCCATCTCCCGCAGCAGCGTCTGCTCGCCGTCGCTCAGGGGACGGGGTCTCGTGTCGAACAGGCACAGGGAGCCGATCCGCTCACCCCCCGGCGCCTCCAGCGGCCGGCCGGCGTAGAACCGCACGTGCGGGTCCCGGCGGACGAAGACGTTGTCGCGGAACCGGTCGTCCGCGGTGGTGTCGGTCACGACCAGGGCGCCCGGCCGCTCCACGGTGTGGCGGCACATCGAGTCGTCGGCGGGGTGTTCTCCAGCCCGTCGAGACCGGCCTCGGCCTTGGTCCACTGCCGGCCCGCGTCGATGAGGTTCGCCGCCACCGTGGGCACGTCGAACACCCGCTGCGCCAGCCGGACGATGCGGTCGTAGCGCTGCTCACGAGGCGCGTCCAGCACGTTGAGGGCGTGCAACGCCTCCACTCGCTGACGGGAGGCGGTGGCATCGGCGAGCTCCAAGGACATGTCACCACCCTCCTCGAGGGCGCGGCCCGGGCGCCGGAACGGGTTCGCCTCCGCGCCGTTGCAGGAGGCAGCGCGTGGACGGGCCGCCCCCGTTCATGACGGGAGGACCCCGCCTCCGGTCAGCACGTATGACGCGGCCCGGAGGGGCGTGGGGGAGCGGCCGCCCCCGGATGGTAGTTTGCGCCTGCTAATCCTCGTTGCTCCGTGCGAGACACCCCCCCAGCGCGCCCGCCGTCGGCGGAGAGCCCGCTCCCGTCGGAAGGCCCCCATGCCTGCTCCTGTTCCCCCTCGTGTCCTGCGCTCCCTCACGGCGGCGGCCGCCGCCGTGGCCCTGGCGCTGGTCGCCGTCCCCGCGGCGCACGCGGCGCCCTCGATCCATCTCCCGACCGGATCGGCGATGCTCGCGGCCGCGAAGAAACCGGTCAGGTCCGTCGCCGTCGCGCCCACCGAACCCCAGGTCCGCACGTGCCCCCTGCGCTTCGGTGTCGGCACGGCCGGTGGTCCCGCAGCCTCCACCGAGCTCGCCGAGGTGGCCTCGCTGACGGGGGAGAAGCCGTCGATCGTGCTCTCCTACAAGGACTTCACCCAGCCCGTCCCCTACTGGGAGCTCGAACAGACCCGCGCGGCCGGGGCCACCACCCTGCTGACCTGGGAGCCGTGGGCCTGGGGCGGCGGGATCGACCAGCCGGCCCACTCCCTGGACGCCATCGCCTCCGGCGCCCACGACGCCCACATCACCGACTGGGCCACCCGCCTGGCCGACTGGGGATCACCGGTGATGCTGCGCTTCGGCCACGAGATGAACGGGAACTGGTACCCGTGGGCCGAGGGCGTCAACGGCAACGGCGCCGGGGACTACGTCGCCGCCTGGCGCCACGTCCACGACATCTTCACCCGGGCGGGGGCCGACAACGTCCAGTGGGTGTGGAACCCGAACGTGCCCTACTACGGGTCCACGCCCCTGGACGGGCTCTACCCCGGTGCCGACTACGTCGACGTCGTGGCCCTGGACGGCTACAACTGGGGCACCTCCCAGACCTGGTCCACCTGGCAGCAGCCGTGGGACCTGTTCGCCTACGGGCTGTCCGAGATGCGGCGCCTGGCCCCCGGCAAGGAGATCGTCATCGCCGAGACCGCCACCGCCGAGGCCGGGGGGTCCAAGGCCGAGTGGAACGCCCACCTGGTGTACTACCTGGCCCAGCAGCCCGACGTCACGGGGCTCGTCTGGTTCCACCTCGACAAGGAGGTGGACTGGCGGATCAACTCCTCCACCGCATCGGCCCAGTCCCTCGCGGCCGAGCTCGCCAAGCGCCCCTGCCCGTGACGACCGCGGCGCCGCGCGCCACACGGTGTCATTCGGATCACGAAAGCAAACCTTGCGTGTAGCGTGACCCCCAGCGACCGGCGCCACGCCACCGCCCACCTGGAGGCGGCGTGGCGCCGGTCGGTCCCCCCCAGGACCGTGTCGAGGAGTCCCCCCATGGCAGTACCCTTCCCCTCACCGCCCGGCCGCCGGCTCGGGCCCGTCTGCGCGGCGCTGCTCGTCGTCGTGCTGGCGGGCTGCGCCGAGGAGCAGGGGGCCGGCACCACCGCGGCGTCCAGCGCGAGCCCGCCGGCGGCCACGGCCGGGTCCACGGCCGGGTCCTCGCCCGCGGAGACCGGCAGCACCGCGCCGGAGACGCCGCGCAGCAGCCCGGTCCCGTCGGGCAACGACGTGGCCCCCTACGACGACACCTCCACCCGGGACGCCGCCGGCTCCTTCGGCGCTGCCCAGCGGCTCGACGCCTCCCTCGAGGCCGTCGTACAGGGCCCCCGTCCCGGCACCACCGGCGAGCGTCCGGTCCGGGCCGCCCCCGGCACCCCGGTGCAGGTGTTCACACTGACCCTCACCAACACGGGCGGAACCCCCGTCGACGCCGTGCCGTGGTCCTTCCCGGTCGCCGTCGACGGGGAGGAGCCGGCGACCCCCGTCTTCGACGACTCCCTGGGCGTGCGGATGGAGACCTTCCCGACCATCGCCCCCGGGGACAGCGCCTCCCTCGAGGTCGCCTTCTCCGCGGAGCACGACGCCGACCTGGCCGTCCGCGTCTTCGACAGCACCACCCCCGACCACTACGTCGAGTTCACCGACTGAAGCCCAGCAAGGGACCCCCCATGAAGATCTCAGCTCTGCGCATCCCCGCCGCGGTCGCGGCCTGCTTCGCAGTCGTCCTCGCCGGTGCCCCCGTGGCGTCCGCGGCGCCGTCCGCGCCCGGCGTCTCGGCCGGTCCGACGACGGCTCCCGATCCCGCGGCGGGTGCCGTCGCGGCGACCGTGCGGCTCGATCCGGCGGACGACGAGTCCAGCGTGCCAGACAGCAGGACCGCGCTCGTCGACGTCCTGGCCAACGACGGCCTCGAGGATCCCGCGACGGCGCGGCTCCTGCTCGTGGACCCCGCGGCCCGCGAGGCCGACGACGAGCTCGTCGACGAGCTGCGCACGGATCTCGGGTCCCTGCGCGTGGTGTCCCCGGGCACGGAGCCCGGTGCTCTGCCGGAGGGCTGGGAGGTCCCCGACCACCCGGTCCTCGCCCTGACGCCGGCTCCGGACCGGCCGGCCGACGCCCCCTCCGTGGAGGTGGCCTATGCCGTGGTGGACCCCACGGGTGCCGCGGCCCGGGCCGTGCTCACGATCGCCCCCGGCGCCGCGGCCGAGCCGACCACCTCGGCGGAGGCGACGGAACCGGCGGTCCCTGCCGAGCCGACGGCGGAGCCCTCCCGGGGCGCGGAGCCCGCCGAGGAGCGGCCCGCCGCACCGGAGACGGAGTCGCGGGAGACCGCGGCCGCGGCCGCAGCGGAGAACGCGGACGTGCCCGCCGAGGTCCGGCAGGCCCTGGAGGCCGCCGCGGCCCGGGCCGCCACCAGGACCGGGGAGCCGACCGCGCCGATGCGTCCCTGGAAGGACGGCTGGGAGTGGCCGCACCAGAGGGGCGTGGTCCTGTGGTCCGCCGCGCACGGCGCGCACTTCGTGCAGCTGCGGGGCGCGATCGGCCACCGGTGGATCTCCGCGGGCGGCGTGGACGCAGTGGGCTGGCCCGTCGACGACGAGTCCTGCCTCCTGACTGCCGGCGGGTGCCGGCAGTCCTTCTCGAAGGCCCGCACGATCTACTGGAGCGCCTCCACCGGGGCGCGGACCGTGCACACCCGGGGCGCGATCGGCCACAAGTGGGCCCTCGCTGGCCGCGAGGCCGGGGCCTACGGCTACCCCACGACCGACGAGGTCTGCGGGCCGGCCGGCGGGTGCCGGCAGTCCTTCGCGGGAGCCCGCACGATCTACTGGACCTCGTCCACCGGGGCGCGGACCGTCAACACCCGGGGCGCGATCGGCTACAAGTGGGCCCTCGGCGGGCGCGAGGCCGGCACCTACGGCTACCCCGCGACCGACGAGGTCTGCGGGCTGGCCGGCGGCGGGTGCCGGCAGTCCTTCACCCGGTCGCACACCATCTACTGGAGCTCTGGGACGGGGGCGCGGGCGGTCAGGACGAACGGCGCCATCGGGCTGCGGTGGATCGCCACGGGACGCCAGCGGGGGTCGCTCGGCTACCCCGTCACGGACGAGGTCGGAAGCGGGACCGTGCACCAGAAGTTCCAGCGGGGACTCGTCACCTGGAGCCGCGCGACCGGGGCCCGGACACACCTGTTCCGCGGCGAGTGCCACCACCTCAACACGGGCCGCTCCGTGCAGCCGACCCGCAACGCGGCGCGCGTGTCCCTGACCATCGCCGAGGGCTACGGGCGCTCGCAGGCCACGTTCGTCAACTGCGTGCGGATCGGCGGCAGCTACGTCGAGGAGTGGCGGACGTCCGCCTACGTGGGCGCCAGCGGGTTCAAGCGGCCCGGCGTGCCCTCGGGACACACGCAGTACCTGTTCTCGCCGCAGGGCTCGTACTCGGTCACGGAGTCCTTCGGGGTCTACAACCCCGGCACCGCCCTGCCCTACCGGCAGCTCAACCCGAACTCCCGGTGGGGCGGGCGCCTGGGCACGCTCTACAACAAGTACTTCGAGTCGACCGGCTACACCTGGCCGGACGAGAACATGTGGTACTTCTCGCTGTCCGGCGACTACCGGCTCGGCGTGGTGATCAACTACAACCGCCCGCCCGACTCGTCCATCGTCCAGGGCAACGGCTTCGCGATCTTCCTGCACGCGAACAAGAAGCCCACGGCGGGGTGCATCGCCCTGCACGAGCACGAGGTCGCCAGGTACATGCGCACCGCGCGGCCCGGTGACCGGATCATCATGGGCGTCCGGGCGGACCTGTTCCGCTGACGGGCGGAGAACGCCAGGAGGGGGACCACGCGGTGCGCGGTCCCCCTCCTGACGTCCGTGCGGGAGCGCGGACTACTCGACGGTCTGCTCCACCTTGGCCTGCTCGCGGCGGCCGAAGGTCCACAGCAGCAGCTCGCTCGGCACGGCGCGCAGCACGCGCACGGTTCCCGTCCTGCCGCGGCCGCCGCGCACGGCGCCGTAGGACGGGGCGATGAGCACCACGGTGTCGTCCTCGTCCTTGAGCATGACCTTGGCCACCAGGGTCAGGGACCGCCACAGGGTCTGCTCCTCGTCGTGCAGCAGCGGGCGCTCGTGCCAGCCGGGCTGGGCGCGGCGGACGTCCTCGTGGTGGACGAAGTACTCCACGGTGTTGATCCGCTTGTCCACCGGCCCCAGCCGCGCCGGCGAGTACAGCGGGGGGTGCTCCACCTTCCGCACGAGCTCGTCCCACGGCTGGCCGGCGACGGCCTGCTCGGTGCGGCGGGCGCGCTCGCCCAGCACGGGCACCCGCGGCAGCACCCTGCCGGCGAGGACGTCCGGACGCCCGGAGCGCAGGACGAGGTGCACGGCGAGGTCACGGGTCCTCCAGCCCTCGCACAGGGTCGGGGCGTCGGGGCCCACTCGGCGCAGGAGCGCGGCGAGGTGCCGGCGCTCGACGTTGGCGAAATTGGTCACGTGGATCCTCCTCGTGGCGCCGCCGTCGGTCGGCGGGGCCGTCCTGACGACCACGCTATACCGGGTGCGAGCTCATCCGTGACCGGCGCGGCGCGGACCGGGCTCAGCCGCGGGGGACGGGCGGCCCCAGGTACAGGAGCACCGAGGCGAGCCCCGCGACCACGGCCACGCCCGCCGCCACCGCCAGCCACGGGCTGCGGAGGGACCAGGCCTCCAGCCTCTCCAGCGCGGTGCCGGGACGGTCGCCGCCGGGGGCCAGGCGCCAGTCGCCGGCGAGCCGGCCCGTGCGCTCCGCGCGGCGCTCGAAGGGGATCGTGGCGTACGGGACGACGGCGCTGGCCAGGCCCAGTGCGACGAACCCGGCGGACCACCGCTGGTCCACCCAGACGAAGCAGGTCACCACGCAGTACCCCAGGAACACGATCCCGTGCAGCATGCCGAAGACGGGCACGAAGGCCTCCGAGACCCCCGTGTACTTCAGGACCATGCCGAGGATCAGCAGCGTCCAGGTCACCGCCTCCGCGAGGGCGAAGCGTCCGTAGAGCTCACGGGGTGTCATGGGCGGTGCTCTCCTGCACGTCGAGGGGCTGGTGGGCGATGGGGACGTCGTCGGGGACCGTCGGCGCCGCGAACTGGCTCGCGTACAGCGCGGCGTACGCGCCCCGCGCGGCGAGCAGGTCGTCGTGGGTGCCCTGCTCCACGATCCGGCCGTCCTCCAACACCAGGATGATATCCGCGTCGCGGACGGTGGAGAGACGGTGTGCGATGACGAACGAGGTCCGGTCGCTGCGCAGCGCGGCCATGGCCTGCTGCACGAGCAGCTCGGTGCGGGTGTCCACCGAGGACGTCGCCTCGTCCAGGATCAGCAGGGAGGGGTCGGACAGGAAGGCCCGGGCGATGGTGATGAGCTGCCGTTCGCCCACGGACACGTTGCTGCCCTCCGGGTCGATCACGGTGTCGTAGCCCTCCGGCAGCGCGCGCACGAAGCGGTCCACGAGGGTGGCCCGGGCGGCCTCGAGCACCTCCTCGTCCGTGGCGTCCTGCCGCCCGTAGCGGATGTTCTCCCGGATGGTCCCGACGAACAGCCAGGCGTCCTGCAGGACCATCCCGATCCGGGAGCGCAGCTCGGCTCGGGGGAGGTCGGTGATGTCCACGCCGTCCAGCGTGATCCGCCCGGCGTCGAGCTCGTAGAAGCGCAGCACCAGGTTCACGAGGGTCGTCTTGCCGGCGCCGGTGGGTCCCACGATGGCCACGGTCCGGCCGGGGCGCGCCTCGAGGGTGAGGTCCTGGAGGAGCGGCGTCCCGGGGACGTAGGAGAAGGAGACGTGCTCGAAGCGCACACGGCCCGGGGACCGCTCGGGCAGGCGGGCGCGGGCGGTGTCGGGCCGCTGCTCCGGGGCGTCGAGCAGCTCGAAGGCGCGCTCCGCGGAGGCCACCCCGGACTGCAGGGTGTTGGCCATGCCCGCCATCTGGGACAGGGGCTGGGTGAACTCCCGCGAGTACTGGATGAACGCGGTCGCCGCCCCGAGGCTCAGCTGCCCGGAGGCCACGCGCAGCCCGCCGAGCACGGCGATGCCCACGTAGGAGAGGTAGGAGATGAACTGCATGACGGGCATGATCGTGCCGGAGACGAACTGGGCTCCGAAGGCCGCCCGGTACAGCTCCTCGTTGCGCTCGTCGAAGCGCTCGGCCGTCTCCTGCTCGCGGCCGAAGACCCTGATCAGCTCGTGGCCGGAGAAGGAGTCCTCGATGTGGCCGTTGAGGGCGCCGGTGGCGCGCCACTGCTCCGTGAACAGCCGCTGGGCGCGCACCCCGATGAAGCCGGCGGCCCCCGCGGACAGGGGGAGGGCGACCAGGGCCACGAGCGCCAGGTGCCACGACACCACGAACATCATGATCACGATGCCCACCACCGTGAGCAGGGACTGGACCAGCTGGGCGAAGGAGTGCTGCAGGGCCGTCTGGACGTTGTCGATGTCGTTGGTCACCCGCGAGAGCACGTCCCCGCGCTCCCGGGTGTCGAACCACCCCAGGGGCAGCCGGTTCAGCTTGTCCTCGACCGCGTTGCGCAGGTCGTGGACCACCTGCATGACCAGGCGGTTGAGCAGCCAGCCCTGCGCCCACATGAGCAGCGAGGCCACGAGGTACATGACCAGCACCGCCGCGATCAGCCGGGCGAGCGCCGAGAAGTCGATCCCCGCGCCGGGAACGACGTCCATGGCCGAGACCATGTCCGCGAGGTTCTGCTCGCCACGCTCCCGCAGAGCCTGGGCCACCTCGTCCCGGCTCGCGCCCGCGGGCAGGTCCCGGCCCATCACCCCCGTGAAGATCACGTCCATGGCCCGGCCCAGGACGAGGGGGGCCCAGACGTTGAGCGCCACGGACACCGTCCCGGCCAGGAGGACGAGCAGCAGCGCCCGCCACCGCGGTGCGAGCAGGCCCAGCAGCCGCTTGGTGGAGGACCAGAAGTGCAGGGGCTTGCGCGGCGGGGCGGGCGCGGGCATCAGGCCACCTCCTCCGCGCCGATCTGCGACTCGACGATCTCCCGGTAGGTGCCGGAGGTGCTCAGCAGCTCGTCGTGGGTCCCGCGCGCCGTGACCCGCCCCGCCTCCAGGACGAGGATCTGGTCCGCGTCCCGGACGGTGGACACGCGCTGGGCCACGACCAGGACGGTCGCGTCCCGGGTCGCCGGCACGAGGGCGGCGCGCAGCCGGGCGTCGGTGGCCACGTCCAGGGCGGAGAACGAGTCGTCGAAGAGGTAGACCACCGGACGGGCCACCAGCGCCCGGGCGATGGACAGCCGCTGCCGCTGCCCGCCGGAGACGTTGGCGCCGCCCTGGGCGATCGGGGCGTCGAGCCCCCCGGGCATCCGGCGCACGAAGTCCTCCGCCTGCGCGGTGCGCAGCGCGGCCCACAGCTCGTCGTCCGTGGCGCCGGCGTCCCCGAGCCGGAGGTTGGAGGCCACGGTGCCGGAGAACAGGTACGGCCGCTGCGGCACGAGGGCCACCCGGGCGGCGATCTGCTCGTGGGACAGGCGGGGCAGCGGCACGCCGTCGAGCTCCACCGTGCCCTCGGTGGGGTCCAGCAGCCGGGGGACGAGGTGGAGCAGCGTGGACTTCCCCGACCCGGTGGCGCCGACGACGGCGGTCGTCCGGCCCGGCTCGGCCCGGAGGCCCACTCCCGCGAGCACGGGGGCCTCTGCCCCCGGCCAGCGGAACGTGACGTCGCGCAGCTCCACCACGCCCGACCGGCAGGCGGGGACCACGGGCTCGGCGGGCTCCCGCAGGGAGGGCACGGTGCGCAGGACCTCGGTGATGCGCTCGGCGCACACCATGGCGCGCGGGACCATCATGACCATGAACGTCCCCATCATCACGGCCGTGAGGATCTGCAGGAGGTACTGCAGGAACGCGGTGAGCGAGCCGACCTGGATCTGCCCCGCGCCCACCCGCTGGCCGCCGAACCACAGCACGGCGGCGGTGGCCAGGTGCAGGATCATGGTGATGACCGGGAACATCAGCACGAACAGGGAGCCGATGCGCACCGACACGTCGGTGAGCTCCCGGTTGGCGGCGGCGAAGCGGCGGCGCTCGTGGTCCTCCCGCACGAAGGCCCGCACCACCCGGATGCCGACGATCTGCTCGCGCAGCACCGCGTTGATCCGGTCGATCCGCCCCTGCATGAGCCGGAAGAGGGGCATGAGCAGGCCCACCAGCACCCCCACCGCGATCCCGAGCACGGGCACCGAGACCCACACGAGCCAGGAGAGCCCGGCGTCCTCCCGGAGGGCCATCACGATCCCGCCGACGCACATGATGGGCGCGGCCACCATGAAGTTGAGCCCCATGAGCACGAGCATCTGGATCTGCTGGACGTCGTTGGTGCCCCGCGTGATGAGGGTGGGTGCCCCGAAGCGGTTGACCTCGCGGGAGCCGAAGGAGCCGACCTGATGCTGCACGGCGCGGCGGAGGTCGCGGCCGGTGCCCATGGCCGCCCGGGCCGCGCAGTACACCGCGGCGACGGCGGCCGCCACCTGCAGGAGCGCGACGCCGAGCATCACCTCGCCGACGCGCAGGATCAGTCCGGTGTCCCCCCGGACGACGCCCTCGTCGATGATGCGTGCGTTGAGGCTCGGCAGCAGCAGTGCGGCGATCGTGGCGACGAGCTGGAGCGCGACCACGGCCAGGACCCACGACAGGTAGCGGCCGGTGTGCTGCCGGACGAGACGGAGAAGCATGGGCGTCCGCTCCTGGTCGGGCGACGGGCGGGGTGGGCCGGGCGGTCCGGGATCCAGGCTACGCCCGGGCGCGGACACCGTGCCCGCCCGGCCGGAACGGGCCCCGTCGCCGAATGTGGCCTTTCGTGAAGTGGGTCACCCCGACCTCTGGTAAAACCACACGAACTCACATAAACTCAAGGGAACGCAGAGATCGTCCCCTGTCCCCGTCCGTGAGGTGCACGCCATGTTCGCAGAAGAACGCCAGGCCGAGATCGCCGAGCTGGTGCTCACGACTCGCCGGGTCAACGGCGCGGACCTGGCACGCCGCTTCGACGTCACCATGGAGACGGTCCGCCGCGACCTCGCGGCCCTCGAGGCCGCGGGCAGGCTCCGCCGGGTGCACGGGGGCGCCGTCTCCGCCGACCAGTCGACGTCCGACGAGAAGGCCATCTCGTCCCGCAAGCACCTGAACACCCCGGAGAAGCGGAGGATCGCGCAGGCGGCGTTCGACCTCCTGCGCACCAGCGGGGCGGGGGCCGTCGTGCTCGACGCCGGCAGCACCGTCGAGGCCCTGGCCGACCTCATCGTCCGCACCGACTCCTCGCTGCCGGACGGGCAGGAGCAGCTCATCATCACCCACGCCCTGCACATCGCCGCCAAGCTCGCCGACGCCTCGGGCATCGGGCTCGAGCTCGTCGGCGGCCGCGTCCGCAAGCTCACCTGGGCCGCCGCCGGCGGACGGGCCGCGGAGCACTACACCCGGCTGCGCCCCGACCTCGCGTTCGTGGGCTGCAACGGGATCCACGCCACGTTCGGGCTGAGCACCCCGGACCCCATCGAGGCGGTCGTCAAGACCGCCATCATCCAGACCTCCCGCCGGGTCGTGGTCCTCTGCGACTCCGCCAAGCACGATCAGGAGACCCTCATGCGATTCGCGTCGCTCGACGAAGTCGACACCCTCATCACCGACCGGGCGCCCGGCCCGGAACTGGCCGCCGCCCTCGAGGAGGCCGACGTCGAGGTGGTGATCGCGTGATCCTCACCGTCACCCTCAACCCGTCCCTCGACCGCACGGTCGAGCTGCCCGCCCCGCTGCGCCGCGGCGCCGTCCAGCGCGCCGACGGCGCCCGGCAGGACGCCGGGGGCAAGGGCGTGAACATCTCCCGGGCGCTGCGCGCGAGCGACGTCCCGACCCTGGCCGTGCTGCCGGGCGACCCCGGCGACCCGCTCCTGGCGGAGCTCGCCGCGGCGGAGGTCCCCTACGAGACGGTCCCCGTGGGCGCCCCGATCCGTTCGAACATCACGATCACGGAGCCGGACGGCACCACCACCAAGATCAACGCCCCGGGCGCGCCGCTGGGCCCCGAGCACGTCGACGCCGTCGTCGAGCTCCTGGTGCACCGCGGCGCGGACGCCTCCTGGGTGGTCCTGGCCGGCTCCCTGCCGCCCGGCGCCCCCGAGGACGTCTACGCACGGATCGCCCGCCGGGTCCGGTCGGCCCTGGGGGAGCGTTCGCCCCTGTTCGCCGTGGACACCTCCGGGGCGGCGCTGCGGGGCGCCATGTCCGGCGACGACGCCCTGCCCGACCTCATCAAGCCCAACGGCGAGGAGCTCGCCGAGCTCGTCGGGACGGTCGACGGGGAGCGGCTCGAGGCAGATCCCGACCTCGCGGCCGCGACCGCCGCGGCACTCGTGGACCGCGGCCTGGGCGCGGTCCTCACGACCCTCGGGGCCGGCGGGGCGGTGCTCACCGTCCCGGAGGGCTCCTGGCACGCCGTCCACGCCCCCGTGGCCGTGCGCTCCACCGTGGGCGCCGGCGACAGCTCCCTCTCCGGCTACCTCATCGCGCAGGAGCGCGGCGACGCGCCGCCGGCGTGCCTGCGGCAGGCCGTGGCCTCCGGGTCCGCGGCGGCCGCCCTGCCGGGCACCCGGGTCCCCGCCCTCTCCGAGACCACCCCCGAGGCGGTCAGTGTGCGGGAGCTCCCCGCGCGCGCCGTCTCCGGCTGAACCGTCCCACCCCACCTCATCCGAAACACCCGGGCCCCGGCCCGGCCGCTCAAGGAGGACATCGTGTCCGAGCTCATCACTCCCGACCTGGTCTCGCTCGACCAGGACCTGGGAGCAGACAAGGAAACCGTCATCGGCCGGCTCGCCGCCCTGGTGCAGCGCACCGGGCGCGCGGAGCAGCTCGACGGGCTGCTGGCGGACGCCATCGCCCGCGAGAACAAGACCGCCACCGGCATCCCCGGCGGCATCGCGATCCCGCACTGCCGCTCGACCGCCGTGATCGAGCCGACGCTGGTCATGGCCAGGCTCCCGCAGGGCGTCCCCTGGGGCGCCAAGGACGGCCCCGCCGACATCGTCTTCTTCATCGCCGCGCCCGAGGGCGCCGACCAGACGCACCTGAAGCTGCTGGCCAAGCTCGCCCGCTCGCTGATGAAGAAGGACTTCGTGGCGGCCCTGCGCGCCGCACGGTCCGAGCAGGAGGTCGTCCGGATCGTCGACGACGCCCTGGGGCTCGGCGGGACCGCCGAGGGCGCCCCCGCGACCGGCACGGGAGCCGCCGGCGCCACGTCCGCCGCCGCTGTGCCCGCGTCGGTGGACGCCCGGTCCGGGGACGGCAGCGCCGCCCCGGCACCCGCCGCCCAGACCACGGGCGACGCCGGCCCCCACGCCGGCAAGAAGATCGTGGCCGTCACGGCCTGCCCCACCGGCATCGCCCACACCTACATGGCCGCGGACGGGCTGACCTACGCCGCCGAGGACATGGGGGTCGACCTGCAGGTCGAGACCCAGGGCTCCGCGGGCTTCACCAAGCTGGACCCCGCCACGATCGCCGCGGCGGACGCGGTGATCTTCGCGACCGACGTCGACGTCCGGGACCGCTCCCGGTTCGCCGGCAAGCCCTTCGTCGCCTCGCCGGTCAAGCGCGGCATCGACGAGCCGAAGGTCATGATCGAGGAGGCCCTCGCCAACGC
Source organism: Kocuria himachalensis (assembly GCF_054784195.1). NCBI lineage: Bacteria > Bacillati > Actinomycetota > Actinomycetes > Micrococcales > Micrococcaceae > Kocuria > Kocuria himachalensis. The sequence continues at coordinate 156,328 of NZ_BAAGPL010000016.1, read as the reverse complement.
CGGGAACCCGAACGCCCCGCGCGTGCAGGGCGGGACCGGTGCGGACGCCGAGCAGGGCGCCTCCACCGGCGCGAACGAGGGCTGGGGCACCCGCATCCGCAAGGCGGTGATGACCGGCGTCAGCTACATGATCCCGTTCGTGGCCGCGGGCGGGCTGCTCATGGCCTTCGGGTTCATGGTGGCCGGCGCGGACATCGCCAACATCGCCGACGACGTGCTGACCGGCTCCACCCTCTGGAACCTCGGCGAGTTCACCCTCGCCCAGTACATCGGCGCGGTCCTGTTCAAGATGGGCAACCTGGCCATGAGCCTGCTGGTGCCCGCGCTGGCCGGCTACATCGCCTACGGCCTGAGCGACCGCCCCGGCATCGCCCCCGGCTTCGCGGCCGGCCTGGTCGCGAACTTCATGGGTGCCGGCTTCCTCGGCGGCATCGTGGGCGGCCTGCTGGCCGGTCTCGCGGCCTACTGGCTGGCGCAGCCCCGGCTGCCCCGCTGGCTGGGCTCCCTGATGCCCGTGGTGATCATCCCGCTGCTCGCCACGATCTTCGCCGCAGGGCTGCTGCTGCTGGTCCTGGGCGGTCCGATCGCCACGTTCATGGCCTGGCTCACCGAGGTCCTGAACGGCATGACCGGCGCCAGTGCGCTGGCGCTCGGCGCGATCCTCGGTCTGATGATGGGCTCGGACCTGGGCGGGCCGATCAACAAGGTCGCCTACACGTTCGCGGCCGCGGGCCTCGGGGCCGCGACCGTCGCCAACACCGCCCCGCAGGAGATCATGGCCGCGGTCATCGCCGCGGGCATGGTGCCCCCGCTGGCCATGGCCCTCGCCTCGACCATGGCGAAGCGCTACTTCACGGTGGCCGAGCGGGAGAACGGCAAGGCCGCGTGGCTGCTGGGTGCCTCCTTCATCTCCGAGGGCGCCATCCCGTTCGCCGCGGCCGATCCGCTGCGCGTGCTCCCCGCGTCCATGATCGGCGGCGCGGTGACCGGCGCGATCAGCATGGCCACGGGCGTCACCTCCGCGGCGCCGCACGGCGGCGTGTGGATTCTGCCCGTGATCGGCAACCCGCTGATGTTCCTGCTCGCGGTGGTTGTCGGTACCGTGGTCACAGCAGCCGTCGTCGTCGCCCTGAAGCACGTGGGCGGGGCGCACGGGCGAGTGGCCGACGCCACCCGCTCGCGCGAGGACGCCGCCGCTGTGCCGACCACCGCCTGA
>NZ_BAAGPL010000016.1:152942-155091 GCF_054784195.1 Kocuria himachalensis | reverse complement strand
CCCGATCGGGGCCCGTGCGCCGACCGACCAGCACTTTCTCGAGGAAGAGGAGCACCATGCAGACACTGACAGGCGTGGGGGTGTGCGCGGGCCGCGTCATCGGCGAGCTCGTGAGCATGCCGGAGCCCGTCTCCGAGCCGGCCGCGGGGCTGACGCTGCGGGACGAGGAGCCCGAGGCGGCGGTGGCCCGGCTGCACACGGCCGCGGCCGCGGTCAAGGCCGAGCTCAAGCGCCGCGCCGAGGTCGCCACCGAGAAGGACGCCGCGGATGTGCTCAAGTCCACCGCCCTCATGGCGGGGGACAGGGCACTGCTGAAGAACGCCGCGAAGCTGATCAACGGCAAGGGACTCGCCCCCGAGCGCGCCCTGTGGGAGGCCGCGAGCGACTACGCGGACCAGATGCGCGCCCTGGGCGGGTACATGGCCGAGCGCGCCGCGGACATCGAGGACGTCCGGGCGCGGCTCGTGTCCCAGCTCCAGGGGCTGCCCATGCCGGGCGTCCCCCAGCGGGACGTCCCGTTCGTGCTGACCGCCGAGGACCTCGCGCCCGTCGACACCGCGACCCTGGACCCCGAGATGGTCCTGGCCCTGGTCACCTCCGGCGGCGGGCCGCAGTCCCACACGGCCATCCTGGCCCGGAACCTCGGTCTGCCCGCGGTCGTGGCGGCCCGCGGCGTCGAGGCGCTCGCGGACGGCACGCGCGTGTTCGTGGACGGCGCCACCGGCGAGATCCGCACGGAGCCCGGGGCGGACGAGCAGGAGCTCGTGGAGGCCTGGGTTCGCAGCGCCGCGGCGCGCGGCGCCTTCGACGGCCGCGGCGTGCTCTCGGACGGCACCGAGGTCCCGCTGCTCGCCAACGTGGGCACCCCCGAGGACGCCCGCACGGCGGCCGCGGCCGGGGCACAGGGCGTGGGGCTGCTGCGCACCGAGTTCTGCTTCCTGGGGCGGGACAAGGAGCCCTCCGTCGAGGAGCAGGTGGAGCAGTACACCGCGATCCTCGAGTCCTTCGCCGGCAAGAAGGTCGTGGTCCGCACCCTCGACGCCGGGGCGGACAAGCCGCTGCCCTTCCTCACCGACACCGCCGAGCCCAACCCCGCGCTCGGAGTGCGGGGCTACCGCACGGACCGCTCGGTGCCGGGCGTGCTCGCCCGCCAGCTCGAGGCGATCGCCCTGGCGGAGAAGGCCACGGACGCGGACGTGTGGGTCATGGCGCCGATGATCGCCACGACCTCGGAGGCCCGGGAGTTCGCCGCGATGGCGACGGCCGCCGGACTGCGGGTGCCCGGGGTCATGGTCGAGACGCCGTCCGCAGCCGTCACCGCCGACCAGATCCTGCGCCACGTCAGGTTCGTCTCCTTGGGCACCAACGACCTGACCCAGTACACGATGGCCGCTGACCGGATGATGGGCTCCCTCGCGGAGCTCAACAACCCGTGGCAGCCCGCCGTGCTGCGCATGATCCGCTACACCGTGGAGGGCGCCCGCCGGGCCGAGTCCGAGGGCGCCGGACCGCGCAACGTGGGCGTCTGCGGCGAGGCCGCGGCCGACCCCGCGCTCGCCGTGGTGCTCGTGGGCCTCGGGGTGCACACCCTGTCCATGAGCCCCCGCGGTCTGGCCGCGGTCGCCGCCGTGCTGCGCAGCGTCGACCTCGCCACGGCCCAGGCCCTCGCCGAGATCGCGATCGAGCAGCCCAGCGCGGAGGAGGCCTCCGCCGCCGTGCGGACGGAGCTCAGCGTGCTCGCCGAGCTCGGGCTCTGATCCTCCGACCGCACCGTTCCGCACCACCCCAACCACCGGGGTCCGTCACCCAGGACCCCGCAACCCGAAGGAGCACCACCATGGCAGAACGCACCGCCACCATCGCCTCGTCCGTCGGCCTGCACGCCCGTCCCGCCGCGATCTTCGCGGAGGCGGCCGGGGAGTACGACCTCGACATCACGATCGCCGCCGAGGGCGAGCCCGAGGACGAGGCGATGGACGCCTCGAGCGTGCTGTCGCTGATGTCCCTCGGCGCCGCCCAGGGGGACAAGGTCGTTCTCCGCGCCGAGGGCGCGGGCGCCGACGACGCGCTCGACGCGCTCGTGCAGATCCTCGAGACGGACCACGACGCCGAGTAGGTCCGTCCCGCACCGTCCGGCCACGGCGCCCGC
>NZ_BAAGPL010000016.1:130686-152907 GCF_054784195.1 Kocuria himachalensis | reverse complement strand
GCGCCGTGGCGTGCCCCGACCGGTCTCATGGGCTCCTCACGTGCGCCGACTCCCGTGGAGGCGATGCCCGCACACGCCGATGGAGGACCGATGACCGCCGACCCCCGCTCGACCACCGCCGCCGGGAGCCGGAGCGCGTCGCGCCGGCACCGCGGCGGGCCCTCATCGTGGGCACGGGACGGGACCGGGGGGCCCTCGCGGCGGCGCGCGCGCTCGAGCGGGCGGGCTGGCACGTGGGCGTCGGCACCCCGGACGGGCCGGGCATGCTCGGCGCCACGCGGGCGGCCGCGGTCCGCCACGAGGTGCCGCGCCCTCGCGGGGACGGCGCCCGCTTCATCGACGGCCTCCGCCGGGCGATCGCGGAGGGGTCCTACGACGTCGTCTTCGGCGCCGGCGACGACTGGATGGCCGCGGTCTCGGCCTACCGCCAGCACCTCCCGGCGGCGGTGGCGCACCCGGGGCCCGACGTGGTTGCGGCGGCCCTCGACAAGGTCGGTCTCGCGGACCGGGCGGCCCGGGCGGGCCTGACCGCTCCCCGGACGCTGGCGGCCACGGAAGAGGCGCTCGCGTCCTGGGACGGCCCGGTCGTCGTCAAGTGCCGGGCGCACTGGGCGCCCGGCCAGACCCGCCCCCACCGCATCGAGGCCAAGCTCTTCCCGGACGCCCCCGCCGCCGCCGGACAGGTCCGGCGCATCCGCGGGGCCGGCGCCGAGCCGGTGCTCCAGGCGCCCGTGCGCGGCACCCTCGGGGCCCTCATCGGGGTCTACCACGACGGCCGGCTGCGCGGCCGGGTGCAGCAGGCCACCTCCCGGCTGTGGCCCACGCCCAGCGGCGTCTCGGCCCGCGCGCAGACGGTGCCCGTCGACGAGGCGCTCGCGGCCCGCGCCGAGGCGCTGCTGCGCGACCTGGGCTGGTGGGGCCTCGTGGAGCTCCAGTTCCTCACCGGGGACGACGGCGTCCCGCAGCTCGTCGACCTCAACGGGCGCTTCTTCGGCTCGATGGCCCTGGCCGAGGCCGCCCGCCCCGGGCTGGCCGACGCGTGGGGCCGGCTGGTGCTCGGCGGGCCCGTGCCGGAGCTGCCGGACGCCCGCCCCGGGGTCCGCTACGCCTGGCTCGCCGGGGACCTGCGCCGGGTGTCCGTGGAGCGCCGCGGCGGCCTGGCCGCGGACGTCGCGGACACCCTCCGCTGGGGCCGCGGCGCCCAGCACAGCGTGTGGGACCTTCGCGACCCCGGCCCCACGTGGCACCTGGCCACCTGGCCACCTGGCGGCTCGGGAGCGGGGCCCGCTCCCGGTAGGGAGCCCTGTCAGCGCCGTCGGCGCAGCGTCCGCAGCGTCTCGCCCACGAGCAGGCGCTCGGGGGCCCGCAGCACGACGAGCCCGAGCAGGTACGTCCCGCCCACCACGGCGGCACAGGACGCCGCGAGCACGAACGACGGCAGCTCCGACAGCGCCTCCCGTGCACCCAGCCCCGCGGCGCCGGCGGCGGCCGCCAGCACGAGCGCCCGGACCACCAGGGCCGTCGCCGACCGGGCGTCCAGCCCGGCGTGCCGCCGGTGCAGCAGCCACGCGTTGAGCAGCGCCGCGACGACCAGGGACGCGGTCGTGGCCGCCGCGATGCCGGTGAGGCCGAGCACGGGCGCCAGCACGATGTCGCCGACCACGTTGACGACCATGGCCAGCACCGCCACGACCACCGGCCCGCGGGAGTCGCCAAGGGCGTAGGACGCGCGGACCACCACCTGGCGGAAGCCGAGCGCGAGCAGTGCCGGCGCGTACCAGGCGACCGCGGTGGCCGTCGCCGCGACGTCCCCGTCGTCGAACGCCCCGTGACCGAAGGCCGTGGCGACGAGGGGCCCGGCCGCGACCACGAACACCGCGCACACCGGGGCGAGCACCGTGACGACCACGGACAGCCCCCGGTTCACGAGCCGCCGCAGCTCGGGCCGGTCGTCCGCGGAGGCGCCCAGGGCCGGGTACAGGGGGACGAGCAGAGCGGCGACGACGATGGTCTCGGGCAGGTCGACCAGGCGCCAGCCGTAGGACAGGGCCGTGATCGTGCCGTCCTCGAGGGTGGAGCCCACCGCCCGGTCGACGAGGGTGTTGACGTTGACCACCGCGTTGCCCACCAGCATGGGCGGCACGAGCCGTGCGATCTCCCGGAAGCCCGGGTCCCGCAGGTCCCACCGGGGCCGCAGCCGGGTGCCGACCGCCCGCACGGGCGGCACCTGCATCAGCAGCCGCGCCGCGGAGCCCACCACGTAGCCCACGGCGAGCGCAGAGATTCCGTACCGGGGCCCGAGCAGGCCGGCCGCGGCGATCATGACGAGGTTGAACGGGACGCCCTGCAGGGAGGACCACGCGAAGCGGCCGTGGGCCTGGACGAGGGAGGCCAGCAGGTCGGTGCCGGCCACGAGCACCGTCGCGACGAGGACGATCCGGGTGAGCGAGGCGGCCGTGGCGGTCTGGGCCTCGTCGAACCCGGGGGCGAGCAGGGCCGTCACGGGGTCCGCGAGCAGACCCGTCACCACGGCGGCCAGGCCGAGGACGACCACGGTGACGGTGAGGGAGACCTCGAAGCCGCGGTGGCCGCGGCATCCCGTGCCGTCGGCGCGCTCGCGGGCGGCCTCCCGGGAGGTCACGGGGGTCACGGAGCGGGCCATGGCCCAGGCGATCAGGCCGAGGACGACGTTCAGCACGCCCTGCGCCACGAACCACGCGTCGAGCTCGGCGCCGGCGCCGAAGACCGCGCCGACGACGACGTCGCGGGCGAAGCCCAGAAGGGTGGAGACGGTGGTCAGTCCGGTCACGAGGACCGCCGCGCGGGCGATGCTCCACCGCCCGCCCGGTCCACCCACGGCTTCCGCCACCTCCCTGCTCCGGACCGCGCCGGGGATCGGGGCGGGCTGCGTCTGGCGCGAGCCGCGTACCTTCCGGTGCGAACCGCCTGAACAGAATACACAGCCCCTTCTCCGGTCCCGTCCGGGGCCCGTCGCGGTCCCGGACTCGGGTCGCGGCACCCGTCCGGCACGGCTCAGAACCCGCTCAGGCCTGCGCGGTTAGACTGACCGGGGCCGGCCCCCGCCGGCGCACCGGCCCGCCGGCCACCCCCGGCCGGCAGGCCCCGACGACCCCGACGATTGAGAGAGCCTTGCGAGAGTTCACCGCACGCTTCGCCACCGCCCAGGAGATCGCCGACTGGGACGCCCACGTCACGGCGAACCCCCACGGCGGCAACCTGCTGCAGTCCGCGTCTTTCGCGGACGTCAAGGCGGACCACGGCTGGCGGCCCCTGCACCTCGTGCACGAGCCCGCCGACGGCGGGCAGGCGTCCTACAACCTCGTCCTCGAAAAGGCGGTGCCCGCCCTCGGCAAGCTCTGGTACATGATCAAGGGCCCCGACGTCGCGTCCGTCGACGACATCCCCGGGATCGCCGCGGCCAGTGCCCGGCTCGTGGCCGAGCAGCGGCTGAACGTCTTCGCGATCAAGATCGAGCCCGACGTCCTGGACTCCGACTACGCCCGGGGCGTGCTCGCGCGGGCCGGGCTGAAGAAGTCCTTCAACATCCAGCCCAACGACTCCACCGCGATCCTCGACACCGACAGGGACGAGGAGGCCGTGCTCAAGGCCCTGCACTCCCGCGGGCGCAACGCCGTCCGGCGGGCCCTGCGCGAGGGCTGCATGGTCGAACGGGTCGAGCTCACCGAGCAGAACATGCGCCGGATGTACGCGCTCATGGACACGGTGGGTCAGGGGGACGCGAACGTGAACCTGCGCTCCTACGAGTACTACGCGAAGTTCTGGACGGCGTTCGAACAGGCCGGTCAGGGCCGGCTGTACTTCACCTACGAGGACGGCGAGCCTTCCGTGGGCGCCTACGTCATCGCCTACGGCGACAAGGGCACCTACAAGGACGGCGGCTCGAAGCCCCGGCGCCGCCAGTACGGTGACTCCCACCTGCTGCAGTGGACCGCGATCACGGACCTCATGCGGGAGCACGGGATCATCGAGTACGACTTCTGCGGCACCCCGCCGAGCGACCAGCTCAAGGACAAGGAGCACCCCTACTACGGACTGGGCCTGTTCAAGACGAGCTTCACCAAGACCGTCGTCGACTTCGTGGGCGTCCACGACCAGGTCCTGAGCCCCGCCAAGTACGCGGTGTGGACCAACGTGGCCGAGAAGGTCCAGCGCCAGCTGTGGGTCCGCCGCACGGGCCAGCCCTTCTACTGACCCGGCCCCGTCCCCCCGCCGGGCCCCTGCCCCCGCGCCACGGAAGGAGGAACGCCGCGTGGTGACCGACCAGCGCGCCCCCCTGCGCCCGTTCGCCGCCTACCCCTCGTCGGACGGGGCCGAGGAGCCCGACGTCCACGTCGTCGAGCCGTTCGGGCCCGGCGGGGACACGAGGCTCACGGGCGCCGCCCGTCCGGCCGCCCACCACGGTGCGGGCCTGCCCGCGGTGCGCCCCACCGAGGACCAGGCCCTCCACGCCCGGCGCCGCTCGAGCACCACCGTGCTCGACATCGTGCCCGACGCCCCGCAGGCGCTGCCCGTGCTCAGCACGAGCCTGATCCGCCGGTACGGGGACACCCCCGAGCCGGAGAAGCGCCGGGAGCTGCTCTCGGCCGCCGAGACCGTGCCCCTGGCGGCGTCGGCCCGCCGTCGGCGCCGCACCGACACGGTCCCCGTCTCCCGCCCGGAGACGACGACGATCGGGCCCCTCCCGGCTCCCGGCAAGAGCTCCGACCGGATGCAGCGGGGCGCCTACCCGTCGACCCGGGCGCAGGGCACCCGGCCCGGCGGGCGCGCCCGGCTGCGCTCCATCCTGCAGGGCGAGGCCGCCCCGACCGCCCCCATGCGCGTGGTGGAACGGCTCAACGCCTCGCCCTTCGCCAACCTGCGCCGGTTCGGGGAGTCCACCAGCCGGCAGGCCCGGCGCACCCTCAACTTCGCGCTGCGGCTCGCGGAGACGATGTTCCACTACGGCGCGGACGCCCTCGACGTCGAGAACGCCATCATCGCCGTGTGCGCCACCTACGGTGTCGAGAACGTCGAGGTGGACATCACCAACCAGGCCGTGACGATCAACTATGTCGCCGACGACCAGCCGGACGGGGGCGACACCCGCACCCGCGAGGACGTCTTCAACGACCCGGACACCAACAGCCACACGGTCATGCGGGTCGTGCGCTCCTGGACCGACAACTACGCGGGTCTGGCCGAGACGCACCAGCTCGTCGCGGACATCACGGGCGGGGAGATGCCCCGTGGGGAGGCGGAGCGGCGCCTCCAGGCGATCAACGCCAAGCCCAAGCCCTATCCGCGGTGGATGGTGCGGACCGCCACGGTCGCCGCGGCGATGACCATCACCGTCGGCATCGGGGGAGGAGTCCTGGGCGCGCTCGTGGCCGGACTGTCCTCGATCATCAATCAGTTCGTGGCGCACCGGCTGGGCGTGTGGCGGATCCCCGAGTTCTTCACCATGGCCGCCCAGTCCGGCATTCTCACCACGATGGCCCTGCTGCTGTCCTGGGCCGGGGCCGACCTGTCCCCGGCACGGGTCATCGCGGGCGGGATCATCCTGCTCCTGCCCACCACCCGCATGGTCTCCACCATGCAGGACGCGATCAACGGCTTCCCGGTCACGGCGGCCGGGCGCCTGCTGTCCACGTCCATGGCGTTCCTCGGCATCGTGGCAGGCATCGCCGGGGGCATCTCCGTGGCCGGCTACACCGGCATGCCCCGGGTCGACGTCTCGCAGAGCGCCTTCGACCCGGTGGGCCCACTGACCAACTCCGTGTTCATGCTGATCGCCACCGGGCTCATCGCGGTCACGATGCAGGCCAAGCCCCGCCACGTGCTCTCGACCGTGGCCGCAGCCCTCGGCGGCCTCGTGGTCTACCACGCCGGTATGACAGCGGGGCTGGGCGCCCGCCTGGACACGGCGCTCGCGGCGGTCACGAGCGGGTGCGTGGCGACCGTGCTCGCGGCCCGGCACCGGATTCCCCAGCTGATCCTGGCGATCCCCGCCATGACGTTCCTGCTGCCCGGGCTGTCCATCTTCCGCGGCATGTACACCATCACCGTGGAGACGGACACCTACGGACCCGGGATCGTGGGGCTCGTCAACGCGATGGCGTCGATCGTGGCCCTGGCCTCCGGCGTGGTGCTCGGCAAGTACCTCATGCGCCCCTTCGTGGGCCACCTCAACGGCACCAGCTCCCGGCGCAACCGGCGCCGCTGACCCACCGATCCAGGGCGGCACGGGGTCGATCCTCGCTCCGGGCACCGCCGGGGTGGGGCGTCGACGGAGGCCTGCACGGAGGTGGGGCGGCGATCCGGATTCCAACAGGGATGGGTCCTCGATCCGGGTCAGAACGGGGGCGCATCGTCGTGGGGACGGACATCGCAGGGTCCGGGGCTGTGAGATGTCCACGGCTTCCCGAGCGGTGGGTGCGTCGAGGGGGACTCGGGCGGTGGCGGAGCCCCGACGGGCAGGACGTCGGCGATCCGCAACGGTGAGAGCGCGGGATGGTGGAGCTGCTGGGGATAGGTCGCGTGGACGCGTCCTGCCGGTGAGGTCCACTCCAGGACGCCCTCCGGAGTCCCCGGGCGGCGGTGTCGGACCTGCCAGCGTCCGAGCGGGCCCTGTCGATGCTTGAGGACGTGGTGGTGGCGGCACAGGTGGGCGAGATTCTCCGCGGCAGTCGGCCCGCCCTCGACCCAGGCCACGGTGTGGTCGAGGTCGCAGTGCTCGGCGCGGCGGCGGCATCCGGGGAACCGGCAGGTGCCGTCCCTGGCTCGCAGACGGCGCCTCAGATCGGCCGGTACGGCATAGGTGGTGCGGTCGTGGTCCAGCACCGTGCCGGTGACCGGGTGGGTCAGAACCCTCGACCAGGATCCGGCGCCGGCGGCGATCCGCTCGGCCACGCTCACCGGGATCAGCCCGTAGCCGGCCAGCTCGGCGCAACCCGAAGATCCTGTCGGCCCCTCGCCTCCGGGCTCGCCGGCGCTCGGCGGCCCTCCGGGGAGCCCGGAGGCCTTCGGTGACCGGCCGGGCACTCGGCCGAGGCTCGGCAGTCCGCCTTGCACTCCGACCGGGCTCGGTGAGCCGCCGGGGAGCCGGCCGTCGGATGTCCGGGCGCTGTGTGCCGGCAGGGCGAGTACGGGCACGGTGACCGTGACCTGCCCTCGGCTCCCGCGCAGGTGCTCGGGCATCCGGGCAGGTTCCCCGTCCAGGAGCAGCGAAGCGAGCACGTCCGCGCGCAGCTGCCCGGCCGTGCGCGGCCCGCCCTCCCCGCAGACCTGGTCCTGGGCCTGACCGAGGCCCTCGCCGGAGCCCTGGCCGCCAGAGGCCCACTCCGGCACGTCGGGTGGCGAGCTGTGCGGATCCACACGGGCGGCAATGGACACGAGACGGGCGTGGACGGCGTGGGCGGTGGCGGCGTCCAGGAGCGCGCACAACCGCGCCATGCCGTCCTCCTCGGGCTCTATCCACACCCTGCGTCCCCGGCGCGCCACCCGGTGATGGTCCTCCTCGGGCTCTATCCACACCCTGCGTCCCCGGCGCGCCACCCGGTGATGGTCCTCCTCGGACCCGGCCAGCAGCCTGGCCCTCCGCCGCCGGGCCAGGGCCCGAAGTTGCGCCGCGGTGGCCGCCGGCGCCTTCTCCAGCAGCTCGTCCACGACGCGGGCGACGGCCTCGCCGAGTGGCCACTGCTCGGGCGGCCGGCCGGCCCCGCCCGCCAGGTCCCGCCACACGTCCACGATCACCTCAGCCTGCCGCAGGGCGATCGCCCCGGACTCGAGGGCCTGCAGAACCCGGGGCAGGAACTCGGCCAGCAGCATCGCGTTCTCCACCCGTCGCACCGCAGCGCCCGACGGCAGCCGCAGAGCGGGACCGATCTCATCGGCCACGTCCAGCACCGTGCGCTTCTCCGTTTCCGGCACGCACCGCCCGAGACGACGGACACGCTCGTCCACACGGCGGGCCTGGACAGCACGTTGCTGCTCGTGGGCCTGCTCCTGCAGCCGCCACATCCGGTGGATCACCCGCAGCTGCCGGCCCGCGGCGCGGGCCTCCGCACGGGCGTCCTCGACCAGCTCAGCCACGACGTCGGCGTACTCCCGGTCGAGCCCGGTCACGTCCGTGTCCTCCCGGAGGGCCTCCTTCAGGCTCGACAGCCTGCCGGTGGTGATGGTCATGCTCCATGGTCCCCACCGGACCCGACACCATAAGACAGGCCCGAGCGCCGAGCGCCGGGCACCGACCCGCCTGAAGCACCTGGTGCGACGACGTCCCGATGCTGGGATGTCCACGGTGCAGGCGGGGACCGCATCGGCTGCCCCCGCCGTCGCACCCGCCAGGACCTGGTCCGGCGCAGCGTCCGGGGCCGGTGCCGGCTCCCCTCCCGAGTGAGGCGGGGAAAGAGCGGATCCGGTGCGCCTCCGGGCTCGGGGGACCCGATCTCGGGACGAGCTTCGCCGCACGCCACAGCCCGAAGGACCGGCACACGCGGATTCCGCTCAGATAATCTGGCCGACCGGCAGCTTCTTCTCCGCCTGGAACACGTCCTCGGTGCGGCCCCGCGCCCAGTAGCCGGACAGGGAGACCTGGTCCCGCTCCAGCCGGCGGCGGGTGAACAGCTCCTCGCGCAGAGCTTTCATGACCTCCCGCTCGCCGTGGGCGAAGACCTGGACCTCTTCCGGGCCCGCGGGCCACGCTGCCTCGCGCACGGCCCGCACCAGGGCCGGGTCCTCCCCGGGCCTGCTGTCCGCGCGGAACACCCAGCGCACCGCCATCCCGGCCGGGGCGGACACCGGCTGGACATCGTGGGGCGAGTCCACCTCCAGCAGCACTTCGCCGTGCGCGAACGCGGGGAGAGCCTCCAGGACGGCGAGAGCGGCGGGGATGGCGGCGTCGTCGGCGGCGATCAGGGTCCACGCGGCGTCCTGGGCCGGTGTCCACTTTCCGCCGGGGCCCAGGGCGATGATGCGGTCCCCGGGCTCGGCGCGGGCTGCCCACGGGCCGGCGAAGCCCTCGTCGCCGTGCAGCACGAAATCCATCCACAGCTCGTGTCGCTCGGGGACGTACCGGCGGACGGTGAGGTGGCGGGTGACGGGCTGCTGGTCGCCCGGCAGGGTCTCCTTGAGCTCCCAGTAGTCCGGGTTCCCTCCGGGCTCCGTGTCCGGGCGCTCCGCGTCCGTGTCCGCAGCTCCCAAGCGCGCCGAGCCACGGGCCGCCGTGCCGGGGTGCTCGGTGCCGGGCCGGAGGAACACGAGCTTGACGTACTTCTCGGGCGGCGCGATGTCCGCGTAGCGCTCGGGCTCGTCGAGGACCAGGACCACCCGGACCATCGACGGGGACAGCAGCTCGCGGGAGCGCACCGTCAGGTTCAGCTGCGGCTTGCGGGGTCTGGCGGGCCGGGCCCCGGGGGTCGTCGTCATGCCGCCCACCCTACTCACGGAGGACCACCGGGGTCACAGCCGCCAGTCGACGGGCTCCGCGCCCTGCTGCTCCAGGAGCTGGTTGGTGCGGGAGAACGGCCGGGAGCCGAAGAAGCCCCGGGACGCGGACAGCGGGGACGGGTGCGCGGACTCGACCGTGGGGAAGCCGTCCAGCCACGCGGCGGTGTTCCGCGCGTCCCGGCCCCACAGGATGGCCACGAGCGGGGCTCCGCGGGCGGCGAGGACCTGGATGGCGCGCTCCGTGACGGCTTCCCAGCCCTTGCCGCGGTGGGAGGCCGGAGCGCCCTCGCGCACGGTGAGGACCCTGTTCAGGAGCATCACGCCCTGCCGCGACCACGCGGTGAGGTCCCCGTGCTCCGGCGGCTCGACGCCGAGGTCCTCCCGCAGCTCCTTGTAGATGTTCTGCAGGGAGCGCGGCACGGGGCGCACGTGGGGCTGCACGGAGAAGGAGAGGCCCATGGCGTGGCCGGGCGTCGGGTAGGGGTCCTGCCCGACGACCAGCACCTTGACCTGCTCGAGCGGTTCCTGGAACGCCCGCAGGACCGCCGCGCCCTCCGGGAGCGTGCGGTGCCCGTCGGCGTGCTCCTCGCGCAGGAACCGGCCCATCTGCCGGATCTGCGGTTCCACCGGGGCCAGGGCTTCCGCCCAGTCGGGGGCCATGATCCTGTCCAGGGGCTGGGGCTCGCTCACGGTGCTCCTCGGTGCGGGTGTCGGTGCGGGTGTCGGTGCTGGTGCGGGTGCCGGTGTGCCGGCGGGTGTGGACGTGGGTGTGCCGGACACCACTCTAGGCCGGTGCCGCGCCGTCTCCGGCCCGGCCGTCCGCCCGGTGGTCCGGCCCGGAGTGCCGACGGCGCAGCGCGCGGCCCTCCTCGACCAGCTCCTGCTCCTTCGCCTGCAGCTTCCGGACGCCCCGGAGGTCCCGTGGCGGCAGCCGCAGCTTCTCCTCGGCCTCGATCCCGGCCTGCAGCTGGCGTCCGCGCTCGATCTCGGCGTTGAACTCGGCCCCGGCGAGCAGCACGATGTTCATGATCCAGATCCACAGCAGCAGCACGATCACGCCGCCGATGGCGCCGTAGGTGGCGTTGTAGTCGTTGAAGTTGGACACGTAGAAGCTGAACCCGGTGGTCGCGGCGGCCATGACCAGGATGGCGACCACCGAGCCGATGCTGAGCCACCGGAACCTCGGCTGCCGGATGTTCGGAGTGGCGTAGTAGAGCAGTGCGATCACGAGGACGAGCAGCACCAGCAGGGCCGGGACCCGGGCGGCCTGCCAGAGCTGGAGGGCCGCCCCGCCCAGGCCGATCAGCCCGCCGAGGCGCTCGGCGACCGGCCCGGAGAGCAGCAGGAGCAGCATCATGCCGACCACCAGGACCACCAGGGACAACGTCACCCCGATCATCAGGGGGTAGAGCTTCCAGACGGGGCGGCCCTCCTCGACCTCGTAGATCCGGTTCATGGACCGCCCGAAGGCCCGCACGTAGCCGGAGGCCGTCCACAGGGCGCCGACCAGGCCGCCGACCAGCGCCAGCCCTGCGGACGGGAAACCGGTGAGCTCGCCGATCGGCCCCTCGAGCACGGCCACGGCCCCTTCCGGGGCGCCGAACTCGTCGAGCAGGCGCAGCAGCGTCCTGCTGGTCGCCTCGGCCTGGCCGACGACGCCGAGCACCGACACCACCGTGAGCAGCCCCGGGAAGATGGACAGCACGGCGAAGAACGTCATCACCGCCGCCGAGTCCGTGCACTCGTCGCGACGGAACTCGTGGACGGACCGGCGCAGGATGTAGCCCCACGAGGGTCTCGTGATCTGCGCCGGCGACGAGGGCTTCTCCGCGCTGTCCGGGTCCGCCCCGGCATCTCCCGCGGCGTGGGGGTCGGCTGCCATGGGGCTCCTCCGTGGTCGGCTGCGGGCCAGGATACCGGGCCGTCACCGTCCCGGTCCGTTCCGTCCAGGGCGGGCGGGACCTGCGCCGGACTGGTTAGAGTGGGCGCATGAGCGCTTCCTCCACCGAGACCCGACCACGCGCCGTCGTCACCGGGGCCACCGGAGGCATCGGCCGTGCGTGCGTGGTGGACCTCGCCCGCGACCACGACGTCCTGGCGCTGGGCCGCGACGCCGTCCGGCTGGCCGAGCTCGCCGGTCTCCCGCACGTCACCGTCCGCGCCGCCGACCTGACCGACGTCGCGGCCCTGCCGGACGTGGTGGCCGATCTGGACCGGGTCGACGTCCTCGTGCACTCGGCGGCCGTGGCGGGGCGCACCACGGTGGAGGCCGCCTCCGTGGCGGACTGGCGGGCTCAGCTCGAGCTCAACGTGGTGGTCCCCGCGGAGCTGACCCGGCTCCTGCTGCCGGCCCTGCGGGCCGCCCGGGGCAAGGTCGTGTTCCTCAACTCCGGCTCGGGACTCACGGCCCGCGCCGGGGACGCCGTCTACGCGGCCTCGAAGTTCGCGCTGCGCGCGCTCGCCGACTCGCTCCGCCAGGAGGTCGAGGTCGACGGCATCGCGGTCAGCTCGGTGCACCCCGGGCCGGTCGACACGCAGATGCAGCGGGACATCCAGGCCGGCCTGGGCAACGAGTACGTCCCGGAGCGCTACATCCGCCCGGAGTCCGTGGCCGCGGCGGTGCGCGCCGTCGTGGACGCGGGCGAGGACGCTCAGCTGACCACCGTCTCCGTGCGGCCCCGGGCCGAGTCGCGGTGACCGGCGAGGACGCCGTGCCCGAGGACGCCGTGCCCGAGACCACCGTGCCCGACGACGACGCCTCGCCCGGCGAGGAGCCGTCGCCGGGCGAGGACACTGCATCCCGCGCGGATCCGGCGCTGGCCGGGGAGCCGGCGCTGGACGCGGTGCTGTCGCCGGACGGGGAGGCCGCGGCCGTTGCCGCGCCGGACGAGGAGCCGGCCGGCGAAGGGGCCGGGCTGGGTGCCGTGGACCGCGAGATCCTGGCGCTCGAGAACCTGCAGTGGAAGTACCAGGGGGCGAAGGAGATGGAGATCCGCCGCCGCCTGAACCTCTCGCCCACCCACTACTACCAGCGGCTCAACGTCCTGATCGACACCCGCGCCGCCCTCGAGCACGACCCGATGCTCGTGGCCAGGCTGCGTCGGCAGCGAGGAGACCACGGATGACCCAGTACCCCCACGACGAGTTCGACGACGTCCCCGAGGACGGGCCCCGCCAGGGCGCCCACCGCGGAGTCCGCCCGACCGTCCGCGTGGGCGCCCGGGAGCTCACCGCCATCCTCCTGGCCGGAGCGCTGACCCTCGGCGTCGGTGTGCTCTCGTTCCTGAACGCCCCCGACGAGGCCGCCTCGGCACCGGGGGTCACGTCCTCGGGACCCTGAGCCCGTCCGGCACCCGGTGCCGCCCCGGTCGGCACCGACCGCCGACGCCGCTCACCCCCCCGACGCCGTTCACCCCCGACGCCACCGGAAGGAACCACCGTGCAGATCGAAGGAAGCCGAGTCCGCGTCCGCGACTGGACCGAGGAGGACCTCGCCGCCTACGAGGCGTGGATCATGCCGCCCGAGGGCGGCGGCGAGCACGAGTGGCAGCGCACGGACGGCCCGTTCTACCCGAACTTCACCACCGAGGGCGCCCAGCGCTGGCTGGGCACCCTCCGGGAGCATGTGATCGCGGGGGACTGGCCGGACCCGCGCGAGACGATGGTGATCGCGGACGCCGCCGACGACCGGTTCATCGGGCAGGTGTCCTGGTACTGGTCGGAGAAGCCCACCGAGGACCCGGGTGACGGCACGCACCTGCTGCCGCTGCGCTCCCTGGGCATCACCGTGTACTCCCCGGAGCACTGGAGCGGCGGCTACGGCACCGAGGCGATGCGCCTGTGGATCGACTACCTCTTCGCCCACTCCGACTCCCACCGCCTCGACCTCGAGACGTGGAGCGGCAACGTGGGCATGTGCCGCGTGGCGGTGAAGCTGGGCTTCACGGAGGAGGCCCGGATCCGCCGGGCCCGCAAGGTCGGCGGCGAGTACTACGACCGCATGGTCTACGGCGTGCTCCGCGAGGAGTGGCAGGGCTGAGCACAATCGGCTCAGGGGTTTGCACTCTCCGAGGACGAGTGCCAAGATTGCGATTAGCACTCAGTCGTGTGGACTGCTAATGGCTCGGTCCCCGGCCCGACCCGGGCAGCCACCGGCACAGGAGTGACACCTCAACCACCACGGTGAGGTGCCGCACGGCGTCGGGAAGAGTCCGCCGCCGTGCGCGCCGTCCGTCGCGGGCACCGTGGAGGTCGACCGTTTGTCTACCGTCCAGGAGGGACGAAGTCACATGGCAAAGATGATTGCTTTCGACGAAGAGGCACGCCGCGGACTCGAGCGGGGCCTGAACACCCTGGCCGACGCCGTCAAGGTCACCCTCGGCCCGCGCGGCCGCAACGTGGTCCTCGAGAAGGCGTGGGGCGCCCCCACGATCACCAACGACGGCGTGTCCATCGCCAAGGAGATCGAGCTCGACGAGCCGTTCGAGAAGATCGGCGCCGAGCTGGTCAAGGAGGTCGCCAAGAAGACCGACGACATCGCCGGTGACGGCACCACCACCGCCACCGTGCTCGCCCAGGCGCTCGTCAAGGAGGGCCTGCGCAACGTGGCCGCCGGCGCCGATCCGCTGAGCCTCAAGCGCGGCATCGAGAAGGCCGTCGCCGCGGTCACCGAGGAGCTGCTGGCCTCCGCCAAGGAGGTCGAGACCGAGGAGCAGATCGCCGCCACGGCGTCGATCTCCGCCGGCGACCCCGAGATCGGCCGCCTCATCGCCCAGGCGATGGAGAAGGTCGGCAAGGAGGGCGTGATCACGGTCGAGGAGTCCAACACCTTCGGGCTGGACCTCGAGCTGACCGAGGGCATGCGCTTCGACAAGGGCTACCTGTCCGGGTACTTCGTCACCGACGCCGACCGCCAGGAGGCCGTCCTCGAGGATCCCTACATCCTCGTGGTCAACTCCAAGATCTCCGCGGTCAAGGACCTGGTCCCCGTGCTCGAGAAGGTCATGCAGGCCGGCAAGCCGCTGCTGATCATCTCCGAGGACGTCGAGGGCGAGGCCCTGGCCCTGCTGGTGCTCAACAAGATGCGCGGCTCCATCAAGTCCGTGGCCGTCAAGGCTCCCGGCTTCGGCGACCGCCGCAAGGCGCAGCTGGCCGACATCGCCATCCTCACCGGTGGCCAGGTCATCACCGAGGAGGTCGGGCTCTCCCTCGAGACGGCCACCGTGGACCTGCTGGGCCAGGCCCGCAAGGTCGTCGTGACGAAGGACGAGACCACCATCGTCGACGGCGCCGGCACCGCCGAGGAGATCGAGGGCCGCGTGGCCCAGATCCGCGCCGAGATCAACAACTCGGACTCGGACTACGACCGCGAGAAGCTGCAGGAGCGCCTGGCCAAGCTGGCCGGCGGCGTGGCCGTCCTCAAGGCGGGTGCCGCCACCGAGGTCGAGCTCAAGGAGCGCAAGCACCGCATCGAGGACGCCGTGCGCAACGCGAAGGCTGCCGTGGAGGAGGGCATCGTCGCCGGCGGTGGCGTGGCCCTGATCCAGGCCGGCCAGAAGGCGTTCGACAAGCTGCAGCTCACCGGCGACGAGGCCACCGGCGCGAACATCGTGAAGGTCGCCATCGACGCCCCGCTCAAGCAGATCGCCCTCAACTCGGGCCTCGAGGCCGGCGTGGTCGTGGACAAGGTCCGCGGCCTGCCCCAGGGGCACGGCCTCAACGCCGCCACCGGCGAGTATGAGGACCTGATGGCCGCGGGCATCAACGACCCGGTCAAGGTCACCCGGTCCGCGCTGCAGAACGCGGCGTCCATCGCCGGGCTGTTCCTCACCACCGAGGCCGTCGTGGCCGACAAGCCGGAGCCCGCGGGCGCCGGCGCCGGTGCCGACGACGGCATGGGTGGCATGGGCGGCATGATGTGATCGACGGCTGACCCGTCGAGCGTGCCCAGCACGCATCCGGCACGGGCCGGGCGCCTCGACGAGGTGCCCGGCCCGTCGTCGTCCCCGCACCCGGTGCCGTGGGGCCCGAAGTGGTGTTCAATCATAGGGACCAGCTGCCGGAGGAGGTGCCGTGGGCGTCGTCGTGTGGGACGCGGTCCCCGTCCAGGTCGCTCTCGTGCTGATCGCCTTCGGGCTCACGTCGCTGGTGGGCCTCGAGCGGCGGCTGCGGCGCAAGAGCGCCGGACTGCGCACGCACGCCCTGGTCGGCACCGGGTCGGCGGTGTTCACCCTCGTGTCCGCCTACGGCTTCGGGGCCCTGCCCGGCATCGACGCCGGTCCCGACCCCTCCCGGGTGGCGGCCCAGATCATCACGGGCATCGGCTTCCTGGGCGCGGGCGTGATCTTCACCAACCGGGACGTGGTGCACGGTCTGACCACGGCCGCGAGCATCTGGCTCTCCGCCGCCATCGGCATGGCCTGCGGGGCCGGGCTCGTGCCGCTCGCCGTCGTCGCCACGGGCCTGCATTTCGTCTCCGCGCTCCTGCTGACCCCCATCTCCCGCCGCTTGCCCGGGATGGTGGCCCCGCAGGGCCTGCGGCTGCGCTACGAGGACGGGCAGGGCGTGCTGCGGGAGGTCCTCACGGTGGTCGACGAGCTCCAGCTCACCGCCTCCGTGGTCTCGAGCCGGACGGTCGAGGGCCCCGAGGGTGCCGAGGTGGAGCTGCTGCTGCGCCTGGACGGCAAGACGGACCTGCGCACCGCGGCCGTGCAGCTGTCGAGGGTCGCCGGGGTGCGCGACGTCGCCCAGCAGCAGCTCGAGCAGGAGCCCGGGGACTGAGCCTGTGGCGCCCGGGGCCTGAGCCCACGAGGCTCGGGGTCCGTGGCGCCCGGGGTCCTGGCACCGTGAAAAGATGAGTACCATGACGATCACTGCTGCCGCCGACGGCTCCGCGCTGGGCAACCCCGGTCCCGCGGGATGGGCCTGGTACATCGACGACAACACCTGGCGGGCCGGCGGGTGGCCCCACGGCACCAACAACATGGGCGAGCTCAAGGCCGTCCTGGACCTGCTCGAGGCCACGGCCCACCGCCCCGACGAGCCTCTGCGGGTGCTGTGCGACAGCCAGTACGTCATCAACTCGATCACGAAGTGGATGCCCGGCTGGAAGAAGAAGGGCTGGAAGAAGAGGGACGGCAAGCCCGTCCTCAACGTGGAGCTCATGAAGGCCCTGGACGCCGCGATGGCGGGCCGCAACGTGCACTTCGAGTGGGTCAAGGGCCACGCCGGCCACGAGCTCAACGAGGCGGCCGACCTCCGCGCCCGGGCCGTGGCCACCGCGTTCCAGACCGGGCGTCCCGCCCCGGAGGGCCCCGGTTTCGACGGCGCCTCCCGGCACCCGGACGGCGCCGGCCCCCGGACCCCGGCTGCTGAGCCGGTCGACGCCGCGCCGCCGGCGGAGGACCCGGATCCCGACGCGTTCGAGGACCGCCACGACCCCGACCTGCTGAGCGAGCTGCTCGCCCACGAGGAGGAGCTGGCCCGCGGCCGGTCGGCGAGGGAGACCGTCCAGGCGCTCGAGCGGGACCTGCTGCGCCCGGAGGTCCGGGCGGACCCGGGGCGGCTGGGCCAGCTCCTGCACGAGGCCTTCGCCGAGGTCGGCGCCTCGGGGTCGTGGTGGTCCCGGCAGGACGTCCTCGACCGGCTGCCGCGCGAACCGGGACTCGGGGCGGTGGACGTGCACGTGCTCGAGGCCACCGAGCTCGGCGCCGCGGCCGTGCACCTCGTCTACCGGCTCACGGCGGGGGACCGCACGAGCCTGCGCAGCTCCCTGTGGGTCCGGGAGGACTCCCGCAACGAGCTGGGGCCCTGGCAGCTGCGCTTCCACCAGGGCACCTACGAGTCCTGACGGTCCCGCTCACACCTCGGGGGCGTCGTCGGCGGGCTCGATGCCCGGCACGCGCACGGTCATCGTGGCCCCGCCGCCGGGGGTCTCCGTGAGCCGTACGGTGCCGTCGTGCTGCTGGACGATCGCGGCCACGATCGAGAGCCCCAGCCCCGTGCCGCCGGTCTCGCGAGTTCGGGAGGAGTCGGCCCGGTAGAAGCGCTCGAAGACGCGCTCCGCGTCCTCACCATGGATGCCCGGGCCGTGGTCGCGCACCTGCAGGACGGCGTTGAAGGAGTCGTCGACGGAGCGCTCCACGCCCACCGCGATCTCGATCGGGGTGCCCTCCGGGGTGTAGCGCAGGGCGTTGGTCACGAGGTTCGCCACGACCTGGCGCAGCCGGAACTCGTCGCCGTGCACCCACGCCGAGACCGGGCCCCCGCCCCGCAGGCCCCCGACCTCGATCCGCCGGTCGGGGGCGGAGGCGCGGGCGTCCCCGGCCGCGTCGAACGCGAGGTGGAGCAGGTCCACGTCGACGTTCTCGGCGGGCCGCCGCTCGTCGAGGCGCGCGAGCATCAGCAGGTCCTCCACGAGCTGCGTCATCCGCTTCGCCTCGGACTCGATCCGGGACATCGCGCCGGCCACGTCCTCGGGCTCCTGCAGGGCGCCGTGCCGGTAGAGCTCCGAGTAGCCCCGGATGGTCACCAAGGGGGTGCGCAGCTCGTGGGAGGCGTCGGCCACGAACCGGCGCAGCTTGGTCTCGGACCGGGTGCGGGCGTCGAAGGCGTCCTCGATGTGGCCGAGCATGGCGTTGAGGGACGCCGAGAGCTGGCCGATCTCCGTCTGCCGGTTGTAGCCCTCCATGCGCTGGGAGAGATCGCCCTCCGCGATCCGGGCGGCGGTCTGCTCCACCCGGTGCAGGGGCGCGAACGCCCGGGTGACCAGGACCCATCCGACGGCCATGGCCGCGAACAGCGTCGCCACGCCGAAGCTCAGCGTCAGGAGGGTCACCGCGCTGAGCATCTCGTTCAGCTCGTCGAGCGGCTCGGCGACCGCCACCACGAGGTTCAGCCGTTCCGTCTCGGCCGCGACCACCCGCCACCGGCGCTCCGGGGCGTCCACGGAGCCCACGGTCGTCGGCTGGAAGGGGTGCTCCCGCACGTGCTCGAGATCGATCTGCGACAGGTCGGGCCGCCGCTCGATCGGGCCGTCGGGAGTGTGCACCGCCTCGGCGAGCATCTTGCCCTCGGCGTCGAGGAGGAACCCGGCGTGCGGCACCGGGACGCCCTGCGCGCCGCCCATGTCGGCCACCAGCACCGCGGAGACCCCCTGGACGGAGTCCCGCAGCCCGCGGTCGATGTCGTTCAGCAGCGAGGTGCGCAGCACCGAGATCGCCACGAAGCTCGTCACCAGGATGGACAGCGCCAGGAGCAGGCCCGTGAGCACCATGAGCTGCGAGCGCAGCGAGGCCGAGCGCCACCGGGAGGACAGGGTGTGCATCCCGGGACCGGGTCAGTGGTTCTTGTGCTGGGACCGCAGGAGGTAGCCGACGCCGCGCTTGGTGTGGATCAGCGGGGGTAGCTCCGGGTCGTTGTCGATCTTCCGGCGCAGGTACGAGATGTAGGACTCCACGATCGAGGCGTCCCCGTTGAAGTCGTACTCCCACACGTGGTCGAGGATCTGCGCCTTGGACAGCACCCGGTTCGGATTGAGCATGAGATAGCGCAGCAGCTTGAACTCGGTCGGGGACAGGTCGATCTCGCGCTCGCCGCGGAACACCTCGTGCGCGTCGTCGTCCAGGACCAGGTCGTCCACGCGCAGCCGGGAGTCGTCCTCCTCGGCGGGCTGCGTGCGGCGCAGGACCGCGCGGATGCGGGCGACGACCTCGTCGAGGCTGAAGGGCTTGGTGACGTAGTCGTCACCTCCCACGGTCAGCCCGGTGACCTTGTCCTCGGTCTCGTCCTTGGCCGTGAGGAAGAGGATGGGGAAGTGCCGTCCGGACGCGCGCAGCTTGCGGGTCACGGAGAAGCCGTCCATGTCCGGCAGCATGACGTCGAGCACCGCGAGGTCCGGGTTCTCGGACTCGGCCTTGGCGAGGGCGTCACGGCCGTTGGCGGCGGTGACCACCTCGAAGCCGGCGAAGCGCAGGGACGTGGCCAGCAGCTCGAGGATGTTGGGCTCGTCGTCGACGACGAGCAGCTTTGCTTCGGGGTTGTCGTTCTTCACGACCCCATTTTCTCGGAACACCCTGAACGCCGGCTGAACGGCGCTCACCGGTCCTCCGGGAGTTCGCCGGGGGCCTCGACGGCCGCGGCGTCGACGATCCGGTAGGCGTAGCCCTGCTCCGCGAGGAAGCGGCGGCGCCGGGACGCGTAGTCGGCGTCCACGGTGTCGCGGGCCACCACGGTGTAGAAGGTCGCCGGCCGGCCGTCGTGCTTGGGCCGCAGCAGCCGGCCCAGGCGCTGCGCCTCCTCCTGGCGCGAGCCGAAGGCCCCCGAGACCTGCACCGCGACCGAGGCCTCGGGCAGGTCCACCGAGAAGTTCGCGACCTTGGACACCACGAGGACCGGCAGCTCCCCGGCCCGGAAGGCGGCGAAGAGCTTCTCCCGCCGGGCCGTGCCGGTGCCGCCGTTGAGCACCGGGGCGTGGAGCAGCGCGCCCAGCTCGTCGAGCTGGTCCAGGAACTGCCCGATCACGAGCACCGGCTCCCCGCGGTGGCGCGTCACGAGCCGGGCCACGACGTCGAGCTTGTGCGCGGAGGACGAGGCGAGGCGGTGCCGGTCGGTGTCCTCCGCGGAGGCGTAGGCCATCCGGTCCGCCAGGGGCAGCTCCACCCGGACCTCGACGCAGTCGGCGGGGGCGATGTGGCCCTGGGCCTCGATCTCCCGCCACGGCGCGTCGTAGCGCTTGGGGCCGATGAGGGAGAACACCTCGCCCTCGCGGTGGTCCTCGCGCACCAGGGTGGCCGTGAGGCCGAGCCGTCGCCGCGCCTGCAGCTCGGCGGTCATCCGGAACACCGGGGCGGGCAGCAGGTGCACCTCGTCGTACACGATCAGCCCCCAGTCGTGGCCGTCGAGCAGCTCCAGGTGGGGGTGGATCCCGCCGCGGCGCGCGGTCAGCACCTGGTAGGTGGCGATCGTCACGGGGCGGACCTCCTTGACGGCCCCGGAGTACTCGCCGATCTCCTCCTCCGTCAGGGTGGTGCGGCGCAGCAGCTCGGCCTTCCACTGCCGCGCCGAGACCGTGCTCGTGACCAGGACGAGCGTCGTCGTCGAGCTCGCGGCCATCACCCCGGCGCCCACCAGCGTCTTGCCGGCGCCGCAGGGCAGGACGACGACGCCGCTGCCGCCCGCCCAGAAGTTCTCCACCGCGTGGCGCTGGTACGGCCGCAGGGCCCAGGCCTCGCCCGTGAGCGGATCCGTCTCCGTCAGGGCGACGGGGTGGGGCGTGCCGTCCACGTAGCCGGCCCGGTCCTCCGCCGGCCACCCCACGGTGAGCAGCAGCTGCTTGAGCTGGCCGCGGGCGCTCGCGTGCACCACCGTGGTGGCCCCGTCGATGCGGGGCCCGAGGAGCGGGGCGATCTTGCGGTGCCGGGCGATCTCCTCGAGGACGGGGGCGTCGTGGCTGCGCAGCACGAGCCCGTGCACGGGGTCCTTTTCGAGCACCAGGCGGCCGTAGCGGGACATCGTCTCGTCGATGTCCAGGAGCAGGGCGTGGGGGACCGGGAAGCGGGAGCGGGTGAGGAGGACGTCGAGCACCTGCTCGGCGTCCAGCCCGGCGGCCCGGGCGTTCCACAGCCCCAGCGGGGTGATGCGGTAGGTGTGCACGTGCTCCGGGGCGCGCTCGAGCTCGGCGAAGGCGGCGAGTTCCCGCCGGGCGTCGTCGGCGTCCTCGTGGTCGAGCTCGAGCAGCACGGTCCGGTCGCTCTGGACGATCAGGGGTCCCACGGGGCGTCTCCTCCGCTGTCGCTCGGTTCGTCGGTCGGTTCGTCGGTCGGTTCGTCGGTCGGTTCGTCGGTCGGTTCGTCCGGCGGTTCGTCCGGCGGGCGCCGCCCACGGTCCCGGCCGGTGAGCCGGTCCACCAGGTCCTGGATCTCCTCCGCGGAGGGGACGGGCAGGCGCGGGGCGGGGACCTCGAGCAGCAGGGTCGGGTCGGCGGCGGGCTCCGGCGGGACGGGCTCGGCGGGGGCGACGTCGAGCGCCGGCTCCGTGCCCGTGGCCCGGACGGCGGCCGCGAGCTCCCGGAGCTCGTGGTCCCGTCCGGCCGGTCCCCGGCGCCGGCCGGGGACCTCCTCACCGGCGTCCACCACGAGCACGCCGGGGGCGGGCCGGCGCAGCCGCCGTCCGGCGAGGTCGGGGGAGCCGGCGAGCGCCTCCAGCAGCTCCTCCTCGCCGGTCAGCACCCAGTCCGCCCGGGTGATCCGGATCCGCCCGTGCCCCCGGCCGGCCTCCTCGACGAGGTAGGCCAGGGCCTGCGGCACCGGGCCCCGGCTGTGCTCGTCGAGCCACGCCAGGATCGAGGGCGGCGTCCAGCCGGTGTCGAGCGCCCGGTGCAGGGACTGCTCGCTGAAGCGGTGCCGCGGGACCGGCCCGTGGCCCTCCGGCTCCGCCAGCCGGTCGAGGGCGCGGGCCACCTCGGGCGCGAGGTAGCCGGTGGCCGTCGCCGTGAGGTCGCTCTGCAGCAGTACCGTCCGCGAGGGCGCGGGCAGCCACCCGGCCACGGAGCGGACGGCGTCCTCGGGCCGGCTCTCCGCGAGGGCCCGGCCGGGCTCCGTGAGGGCGTCGGCGCCCACCAGGCCGAGCTCGGTGGCCTCCGTCAGCATCCCCGGGCCCCATCGGTCCATGGCCCGCGCCAGGCGCGGGCGCCGCCACCGGGCGAGCGCCAGGACGTCCTCGGGGCCGTGGCCCCCCGGCGCCCGCCCGGCGAGC
>NZ_BAAGPL010000016.1:120494-130659 GCF_054784195.1 Kocuria himachalensis | reverse complement strand
GGGGCGTGCGTGCCGCGGGTGAGGACCCCGACGACCGTTCCGTCCGCGAGGGGCAGGCCCACCGCGGAGGGGACGACGTCGGAGGCCAGCCACGACCGCACCACGTGCCACCACTGGACGGTGCGCTCGGCGTCCTCGAACGGCGCCGGCGCGGGGCGCCAGGCCGAGGTGTCCGGGTCCAGCCGCACGAGCCCGGCCAGCTCGCCCAGGCCGAGGAGACGGACGAGCTCGGCGTGCTCGATCCCCAGGGCCGAGCGCAGCCGGCGCAGCTCGCGCACGCCGATCCCGCCC
Source organism: Kocuria himachalensis (assembly GCF_054784195.1). NCBI lineage: Bacteria > Bacillati > Actinomycetota > Actinomycetes > Micrococcales > Micrococcaceae > Kocuria > Kocuria himachalensis. The sequence goes on along the minus strand of NZ_BAAGPL010000016.1, from coordinate 130,368 downwards.
GCCCGCAGGGTGGCCAGCGGCCGGGCCCGCAGCTCGGCGCGCAGCGCCGCGGTCCGGCGCAGCAGCTGCTCGACCGCGGCCGCGGCGGCGTTGTCCCGCCACCGGTCGGGCACGCGCGCCGCCGGTGGGACCGGCGGCTCCGGGGAGGTCGCGGCCCAGGGGTCGGGCCCGCGCAGCAGCAGGCCGACCTCCCGGGGGAGCTCCACGTGGCGGGAGTCCACGGGGAGGAGGACGTCGTGGGCCAGGAGCCAGTCGACGGGCCGAGCGCCGGCGTCGGCGGCCGGGTCGACACGGCGCAGGGCGTCGGGCAGGGCGCCCACGGGGCGGGAGCGGAACCGCTCGAGGACCTCCCGCGCCGGGGCGGGCCACTGCGCGAGCTCCTCGGCGGTGCGGGGCCCGGCCCCGGCACCCGGCGCGGCGGGTGCTTCGCCGCGCAGCCGGGCGGCGAGGGCGGCGAGCACCGGCCGCGGGCGGCCGAGGCCCGCCGGATACCGGCCGAGGGCCTCCGCCAGCCCGGGCACGAGCCGCAGTGCCCCGCCGTCCCGGTGGACCAGCCCCAGGCGGTGCAGCCGAGCCCAGGGCGGACCGGACAGCAGCCGCGCGGCGGGCTCGTCCGGCGGGCCCAGCACCACGGCGCGCTCGACGGCGTCCAGCTCCGGCCGGGAGAGGGCGTCGAGGGCCCGGCGCAGACCCGCCCGGGACAGCAGCGCCTCGGCGAGGTCCTCGACGGACTCCGTGCCCGGGCGCGCGGCGTCGGGCCGGGCGGCGAGCAGCTCGCCCAGCTCTGCGGGGGAGCGGGACGCGAGATCCCGGAGCAGCCCGTCCGGGAGCACGGGTCAGGCCCGGCGGCGGCGCAGCAGGGAGCGCACGAGGACCGCGCAGAACAGCAGGAAGGCCACGGGGAACGCGAACCACGGAACGGCCGTGAGCCCGTCCCAGGGGTCCGCGCCGACGGCCTTGAGCACGAGCAGCAGGGCGAGGCACACGGCGCAGACCAGGCCGAGCACGACCGCGCAGACGCCGAGGACGTCGATCCCCGGGCGTCGGGCAGTGCGGTGCACGGGCGCGGCCGCACGGTCGTCGGAAGCAGGCATGACTCCAGAATACCGAGCGGGACGGTGTGCCGGTGACCGCGCCCCGGCGGTCGCCACCCGCGGAGCAGGGCTAGAATGGGAGGTTCCACAGGGTGGCCCGGCGGCAGCGACCGACGGGCCACCCCTCCACGAACACGAGGACGAGGGAGACAGCGTGCCCACCGGCAAGGTCAAGTGGTTCGATGCGAAGAAGGGCTTCGGGTTCCTGGCGGCCGACGACGGCCAGGAAGTGTTCCTGCCCTCCTCCGCGCTGCCCTCCGGTGCCACCACGGTGAAGCCGGGCACACGGATGGAGTTCGGGGTGGCGCAGGGGCGGCGCGGGGCGCAGGCGCTCTCCGCCCGGATCCTCGACCGGACCCCGTCGGTCGCGAAGAACGTCCGGAAGCCCGCCGACGAGATGGCGGTCATCACGGAAGACCTCATCAAGCTCCTGGACGAGATGTCCAACGGGCTGCACCGGGGCCGCTACCCGGACTCCGCGCACGGGAAGAAGATCGCCGCGATCCTGCGCACGGTGGCCGACAACCTGGACGTCTGAGGCCGCCGCGCCCGTCCGACCACCGATCCCGAGCACCCACCGCCGGCACCCACCGGCACCCACCACGAGGGAGACCAGCAGTGACCGAGGAGACCGTCCAGGACGCGCCCGCCGAGGCCGTGCCCCCGTCGCCCGAGCCGGCGGCAGCGGCACCCCGCCGCCGGCGGGCCCCGAAGCAGGACCCCCTGCTCGTGGCCGACGTCGCCACGGCCCGCGCCGGGGTGGAGCAGATCGCGGAGCCCTGGCAGATCGGTGCCGGTCACCGCGTGACGGTGGAGGAGGACCGGCTGGTCGTCCACCTCTTCGAGTGCACGCTGCCCGGGTACCAGGGCTGGAACTGGTTCGCGAGCCTGGCCCGCGCCCCGCGCAGCAAGGCGGTGACGGTCTGCGAGGTCGGCCTGCTCCCCGGGGAGGACGCGCTGCTGGCGCCCGAGTGGGTCCCGTGGTCCGCCCGCGTGAGCCCTGAGGAGAAGGCCCAGGAGGAGCAGGACCGGGCCGAGGACGAGGCCGCGGAGCACGCCGCGGCCGGCGGACCCGAGGGCTCCGGCGGCGCATCCGGCGGCGAGCCGGTTCCCGCCGACCGTCCCGCGGCCGAGGACGGGCCCGTCGCGCCGCAGGAGGGCGAGGGGTCCTGACCGCTCCGCCGGGGGCCGCGAGGACGGACGACGCCCCGGAGCCCGCGCGCGGGATGTTCCGGTCCTTCCGGTTCCGCAACTACCGGCTGTGGTTCCTGGGTGCGCTCGTGTCCAACATCGGGACGTGGATGCAGCGCACGGCCCAGTCGTGGCTCGTCTTCGACGAGCTCTCGGACCACGACGCCACCGCCATGGGCGTGGTGACGGCCCTGCAGTTCCTGCCCCAGCTCTTCCTCGCGCCCTGGGCCGGCGTGCTCGCGGACCGCCTCGACCGGCGGCGCCTGCTGCTGTGGACGCAGACGGCCATGGCGGTGCTGGCGGCCGGCCTCGGGGCGCTGGTCCTGGCCGACGCGGCCACCCTGTGGCACGTCTACGGCTTCGCCCTCGCCCTGGGTGTCGTCTCCACGCTCGACGCCCCCGTGCGGCAGACCTTCGTCTCCGAGATGGTCGACGACGCCTACCTCTCCAACGCCGTGGCCCTGAACGCGACCTCGTTCAACACCGCCCGGATGATCGGGCCCGCCGTGGCCGGCGTGCTCGTGGCCTCGATCGGGTCGGGCTGGGTGTTCCTCCTCAACACGCTGACCTTCGGTGCCATGCTCGCGGCCGTCCTCGCGATCCGCACGGACGAGCTGCGCGGAATGCCGCGCTCCGGCCGGGGACGGGGCCAGATCCGGGAAGGACTGGCCTACGTGGGCAGCCGCCCGGACATCGTGGCGGTGCTGGTCACCATCTTCCTCATCGGCACCTTCGGGCTGAACTTCGCGGTGTTCCTGGCCGCCATGGCCGGTCCCGAGTTCGGCCGGGGCCCGGAGACCTTCGGGCTGCTCAACTCGGTGCTCGCGGTCGGCACGGTGGCGGGGGCCCTGCTCTCGGCCCGGCGCCGCAGCGCCCGGCTGCGCTACGTCTACGGGGGCAGCGCCGTCTTCGCCCTCAGCTGCCTGGGAGCGGCGACGGCACCCACCCTCCCGCTGTTCGCGCTGTGGCTGGTCCCCTGCGGACTGTCCTCGCTGACCATCATGACCACCGCCAACGCGTACGTGCAGTCCACCACCTCGCCCGTGATGCGCGGACGGGTCATGAGCCTCTACATGGCCATCTTCATGGGGGGCACCCCGATCGGGGCGCCGGTCGTCGGCTGGATCACCGACGCCCTCGGCGCGCGCTGGGGCATGGGGGTGGCCGTGGCGGCGGGACTCGGCGGAGCCCTGGTCGGCTTCGTCGTCTGGCTCCGGCTGCGCGCGGAGCGCACAGCCGTCGAGGAGTCCGGCTAGCGGGCGGGCCGTCCGCGGAGCTGCTCGACGACGTGGTCCACGCAGGCCAGCAGCCGGGCGACGTCGTCCGGCTCGATGGAGACGAACGTGGCGATCCGCAGCTGGTTGCGCCCGAGCTTGCGGTAGGGCTCGACGTCGACCACCCCGTGGGTGCGCAGGACCGCCGCGACGCCGGCCGCGTCCACGGTGTCGTCGAAGTCCACGGTGGTGATCACGGTGGAGCGGTCCTCCGGGCGGGCCACGAACGGCGCCGCGAAGGACGAGGCCTCGGCCCACGCGTAGACCAGGTCCGAGGAGGCCTTCGTGCGGGCCGCGGCCCACGCCATGCCGCCCTGGTCGTTGAGCCAGCGGACCTGCTCGTCGAGCAGCACGAGGGTGGCCAGCGCCGGGGTGTTGTAGGTCTGGTTCCTGCGGGAGTTCTCCAGCGCCGTGGTGAGCCGCAGGAAGTCCGGGATCCACCGCCCGGAGGCGCCGATCCGCTCGATCCTCTCGATCGCGGCGGGGGAGAACGCGCCCAGCCACAGCCCGCCGTCCGAGCCGAAGTTCTTCTGCGGGGAGAAGTAGTAGACGTCCGTCGCGGCCACCTCCGCGGCCATCCCGCCCGCGGCCGAGGTCGCGTCCACCAGCACCAGAGCGTCGTCCGCGATCCCGGCGGGCCGGGCCACGGGGGCGGCGACCCCGGTGGAGGTCTCGTTCTGGGGCCACGCGTAGACGTCCACGCCCTCCTCGGCCCGGGCCTCGGGGCGGGTTCCGGGGGAGGCCTCCACGATCGAGGAGGCCGCCAGGAACGGGGCGCCGTCGGTGGCCTGGGCGAACTTTGCCCCGAACTCCCCGAACACCTGGTGCTGGGCCTTCCGCTCGACGAGCCCGAGGGTGGCGGCGTCCCAGAAGGCGGTGGCACCGCCCAGGCCCAGGAGCACCTCGTGGCCCTCGGGGAGGCCGAGGAACTGCGCGAGGCCCTCGCGCACCGAGCCCACGAGCTCCTGCACCGGCGCCTGGCGGTGTGAGGTGCCGAGCAGGCCCGCCCCGGCGCGGGCGACGGCCTCGACCTGCGCAGGGCGGATCTTCGAGGGCCCGGCACCGAACCGGCCGTCGGCGGGCAGCAGGTGCTGGGGGATGGTGACGTGTGCGGGCAACGGGCGCTCCCTCGTGGGTGACGTGCGGCGGGTGGCGTGCGGCGGGCGCGACCGACTCGAAGGGGCGCTCGCGCCGTGCGCGCCTCGGCCCATTCTGCCCCACCGGCGGGCGCGGACTCCCCGGGTGCCACCTCCCGTTCGGGCCGCCGCTGGGCTCTCGCACTAAGCTCGGGCGGGAAGACCGGACCGGGCGGGATCCCCGGGCCCGGACGGCCGGACGAAGGATGACTGAGGCATGAGCGACCTGATCGACACCACGGAGATGTACCTGCGGACCGTCCTCGAGCTCGAGGAGGAGGGGATCACGCCGATGCGGGCGCGGATCGTCGAGCGCCTCGACCACTCCGGGCCCACGGTCTCGCAGACGGTGTCCAGGATGGAGCGGGACGGGCTGCTGACGGTGGGCCAGGACCGGTCGTTGTTGCTCACCCCGGCGGGCCGGGAGCGGGCCGTGCAGGTGATGCGCAAGCACCGGCTGGCGGAGCGGCTGCTCGCCGACGTCATCGGCCTGGACCTGGCCCAGGTGCACGACGAGGCGTGCCGGTGGGAGCACGTGATGAGCGAGCAGGTCGAGCGGCGGCTGATGGACCTGCTGCACAGCCCCCGGTACTCGCCGTACGGCACGCCGATCCCGGGTCTGGCCGCCCTCGGCGTCGAGGAGAGCCCCGCCGCGGCGCACCCCTCCCTGCTCGACGCCGCCCGCCGCGACCCGGACGGGCCGCGCACCGTGGCGCTGCTGCCGGAGGTGGTCCAGGCGGACGCCGACCTCCTGGGCGTGCTGAGCGACGTGGGAGTGCTCACCGGGGCGGAGGTCCGGGCCCGGGTGGACGGTCAGATCGTGCGCATCGAGGTGGCGGCCACCGGGCGGTCCGCGGAGGTCGACCTGCGCACCGCCGCGGCCATCCGCGTCCTCGCCCCCTGAGGGACCGGCGGACGCCCCCGGTGACGTCCGCAGGGCGGCCACGTCCGGGAGGCGGCCCCGGAGAAGGCCTGCGGGGTGTCCTCGGAGCGCTCCGGCGAGCAGCTCGTTCGAAGTGTGTGGACGTTCACAAGGTACTTTTCGCCAGTACGGCCCGACCGGGGCTTCGGGCTCGGAGACGCCCTGGTGGGGCGCGGGTTCCTGGGGTCCCCGAACGCCCTGCACAGCTCGTCACACTCGAGAACTCGTAAGCTCTCCTGGATCAATGAGCTGGTATTGAGACTCGTGGTGTTGTGCGGTCGTTATCGGCCGTGATCAAAACGTGACACTTCCGTAATCTGTCATGTACTGTTCAACCCGTGCCGATCACTGGTCGGATCGGCGCCCTCGGAGCACATCGCCGAATTCTGCCGGTGCCCGTGGCCTCTACACAGAAACTGCTTGGCAGAAGCGGGGGAACCAATTTCGGTCCCGGTGATCCGGGTCCTTGGGGTTAAGTCGTTCAGAGCGCGTGCGTTCTGCGGCCGGGTGTCTCCCACCCGAATCCGACAGCTCACCTCGTAGGCAAAGGGAGGAACTCAACCATGTCGCTTTTCAAGCTGAACGCTGCCCGCCACCGTGCCGAGACCACCTCGCACGCCGTGCGCAACACCACCATCGCCGCCGCTGCCGGCGCCGCGATGATCGGCTCCGTGGCTCCGGCCCAGGCCTTCGCCCAGGCCCCCGTCGAGACCGGCGCGGCCTACTCGGCCCCGGCCTCGCTGGCCCAGTACTCCTCGTACACCTACCAGGCTCCGGTCGCCGCGCAGCCCGCCGCTCCCGCCTACGAGGCCCCGGCCCCGCAGCAGACCGCCGCCACCTCGAGCGTGACCCCGCAGTCCACCGCCACCACCGAGATCGCCCCGGCCTCCTCCGGCGGCCTCGTGGGCACCGCGATGTCGGCGCAGGGCGCGGGCTACGTCTACGGCGGCACCGCCTACGGCGCCTGGGACTGCTCCGGCTTCACCCAGTGGGTCTTCGCCCAGAACGGCATCGACCTGCCCCGCACCACGTGGTCCCAGTTCGCGGCGGGCACCCCCACCGCCAACCCGCAGCCCGGCGACCTCGTCTCCCAGAACGGCGGCGCCCACGTGGGCATCTACATCGGCGGCGGCAAGATGATCTCCGCCCTCAACCCGGCCCAGGGCACCCAGGTCCACTCCGTCAACGCCATGCAGCTGGACGGCTACTACACCTTCTGATCCGGTCCGCCGCCCGCGACGACCCCGTTCGCCGCGGGCGGCCCGTGATCACCCCCCTCACGCGCCGAGGCCCGCTCTCCCGGTTCTCGGTGCTGCCTGCTGTCCGCACGGACGGCGCCCCCACTCCTCCGCTCGCCCGGCCCTGCGTTCCCGATCCCGGAACGCACTCCTGCCGGACACCGGTTCACCCCGCGCACCGCCCGGGGTGATCCGTGCTGTCACCGCGCCCTCCGGCAGGCCCGGCTCCGAAAGAAAGTCGCCTGAACTCCTCATGACTCGTGACCTGACCCCCTCGAACGGCATCGGTTCGCTCCTCTCCGGCAAGGCCCGCACCGTGGCCGCCGTGGCGGCCTTCTCCGGTCTGGCCCTCGCCACCACCGTCTCCGTGCAGGCCTCCCCGGCCCAGGACGCCTCCGCCGACGCCCCGCTGTCCGCCGTCGCCGCCGCCACTCCCACTGCGGCGCCCACCGTGTCCCTCGAGCCGGTCGCCCACGTGACGAAGGCGGAGGCGCGGGACGACAAGAAGGCGGAGAAGAAGACCGAGAGGAAGACCGAGAGGAAGACCGAGCAGAAGGTCGACGCCCCGGTCGTCGCGACGCCCGCGGTGGCGGCCCCGGCCCCGGTGGCCGCTCCGGCCCCGAAGCCGGTCGTGCAGGCCGCTCCGGCCCCGAAGCCCGCCGCCGCTCCCGCCCCCCAGCCCGCCGCGGCGCCCGCCCCGAAGCCCGTCGTCCAGGCGGCCCCGGCCCCGAAGCCCGTCGCGGCGCCCGCCCCCAAGCCCGCCGTGCAGGCCGCTCCGGCCGCTGAGCGCACCGTCAGCCCGCAGAGCTCGGCCTCCGGCAAGGGCGCGACCATCTCCTCCGCCGCCATGGGTCAGCTCGGTGTGGGCCAGGACTGCACCGCGCTCGTCACGAACGCCCTGCGCGCTGCCGGCATCAACCACCACGGCTGGCCGGCCTCCTACCTGAGCCTCGGCTCGCAGGTCTCCGCCGGCCAGGCGCAGCCCGGTGACCTCGTCTACTACGCCGACGGCGGCATGGGCGCGGCCCACATCGCGGTCTACATCGGTGGCGGCAAGGCCGTCCACGGCGGCTGGAACGGCGGCACCACCGCCATCTCCGGCGTCAACGTGGGCTCCGGCCCCGTCTTCGTCCGCGTGCGCTGACCGCACGCGAGAGCACCGCTTCGGGTGCGCGGTTCCTGGTCGGCCAGACGGGAACCGCGCACCCGCTGTCGTCCCGGCGTCCACCGCGCCGGCCGCCACGGCGCCCTGTGGGCGGCCGATAGAATGGGCCCATGTCCACCGACTTCAGCCGCAACGCCCGCACGAGCCTCGATCGCGAGTTCGCCTACATGGCCTACGGCATGATCGCCGGCGCCGTGCCCGGCGTCGTGGCCGGTTTCGTCGTCGCCGCGTTCGTGGGCCACGCGGCGATGTGGCTGTCCGTCCTCGGCGGCATCGGGATCGTGCTCGGCCTGGTCACCGGGATCCTGCTCCACCGGAGGCGGCACGACTCGGCCGGGACCGCGGACCCCCTGGAGCGCGGCGCAGCGCCGGAATGACGTGGTCCCGCAGCAGCGGGGCGAGATCCGCGGGGAGCCCGCCGGGGGAGTCCTCGTCCACCGGCTGCCAGCGCAGCTCCTGGATCTCCGCGAGCGGCTCGGGCCGCCCCGTCAGGGGCGCCGTGAACACCGTGCAGCGCACCCATGCGCCGGTCTCGTTCGCCGCCGGCGCCACGAACACCCCGAGCGGGCGCAGCTGAGCGGTGTCCAGCCGCAGGCCGACCTCCTCCGCCGTCTCCCGCACGGCCGCCGCCGCCGGGGACTCGCCCGGGTCCAGCTTGCCGCCCACCAGCATGAAGCGCTCCGTGCCGCGCTTGCGCACCGTCAGCAGCGCCCCGTCGTCGTCCCGCAGGCACACGGCGGTGATGGTCAGCACCTCGGCGTCCGCCGGCAGGCCGTCGGTGGGCCCTTCTGCGGCGACGCGCAGCCGGCCGATCTCGGCCTCGAGGTTGCGGGCCGCCGCCGGACCCCAGCGGCGCTGGGCCGCGGCGGTCCGGAACAGCGGCTGCCGGCCCTGGAGGTCCTCCAGCACGCGCAGCCGGGCCTGCGCGAACAGTGGGCCGGGCACGTGCGCGTACTCCGCCCGCACGCCCGCCACGTAGGCCGCGTAGCCGGCCGGGTCCGCGCCGAGCACCGCGAGGTCGGCGTCCAGGAGCACCGCTCCGACGGTGTCCTCGTCCGCGACCCGGTGCCCGAGGGTGAGCAGGACCAGCCGCTCGACCTCCGCCACGAGCGGTGCGGGGAAGCCGGCGGCGAGCAGCCGGGAGCGGGCCAGCTCCGCCGACTCCCGCTCGTCCGCCCCGGGACGGCCCCGGTAGACCGCGTCGTGGAACCACGCGGCCAGGACGAGGGCCTCGGCCCGGGCGGGATCGAGGCCGGTGCCCGTCCGGAGCAGGTCGACGGCCTCGAGCACCGCCAGCAGGTGGGCGGGGCCGTGGTAGTGCCGGTGCGGCTCGCTCCACCGGTCCACGAGCTCCGCCCCCAGCTCGGGGTGCGCCGGGAAACGGGCGGTCCACCGCCGCCGCAGCACCCGGGCGATCCGGTCCGGACGCGCCCGCGCCGGGACGCGCAGCCCGCTGCGCACGAGCACGCGCGTGAGCTGCCGGCCGTCGACCGGCAGCGCACCCGCGGCGACCGCCGCGGGGTACAGGTCCTCCCGCACGTCGTAGTGGTCCCGGTCGAAGGCGCGCCGGGCCACGCCCAGCCGGTCCGCGAAGTCGTGCAGCTCCTCGTAGGACGTGTCGGAGACCAGGTGGGAGAAGTGCGTCCCGTGGGCGGGCCACAGCGGCGGGTCGATGTAGACGGGCATGCGACCGATCCTAGACGCGGCCGGTTAGCGGGGGTCCGGGGGACCCCCTAGACTGTTCGGGTCGCCCTCGTAGCTCAGGGGATAGAGCACGGCTCTCCTAAAGCCGGTGTCGTTGGTTCGAATCCAATCGGGGGCACGCACGGACGCCCCGGACCGCACGGTCCGGGG